>JBDHAI010000019.1:0-6303 GCA_039588155.1 Gemmatimonadota bacterium
CTCCGCCAACTCGCGGATACGCTCGACCCACGGCGTCAGTTCTTCACGGTCGTAGAGATAGTTGTAGCGCGCGTCCCGACCCGCGTCTTCGCGAAACCAGTCTTCATAGTTGCGCCCGTGCAGTCGAACGTAGCCCACCCTGCCAACAGCTTGGGCCGACGGACCGATCGACCGGTCGAAGAGTGGTTGGTCGATGTTCACGAAACCCACGCCGTGTTCGGACAGCCAGCTGTAGAATTCCGGCCGGTTCCAAGACGCATGTCTGACCTCCACGACCAGCGGGAAGTCGGAAAAGGCGGCCACGACATCGGAGAGCCAATCAAGAGAATTCGGCGTCGCCTTGAACGACCAGGGGAACTGAACGAGAACGGCACCCAAGCGCCCGCGCTCGGCTAGAGGGTCGAGGCCTGCGCGAACGGCATCGACATCCTCGACGGTCCAAGCTTCGTCACGCTCGTGCGTGAACCGTTGCCACAACTTCGTCGTGAACTTGAAATTGGGGTTCTCGGACACTCGCCGGGCCCAACGCGGCGGGATTTCCGGTCGTGGAGGCCGATAGAAAGTGGAATTGACCTCGATGGTATCGAAGTATCGCGAAAGAAAAACGAGCGGGTCGAAGCCCTTAGGCTGAGGCTCGGGATAGACCACCCCGCTCCAGTCGGTGTAACTCCAACCTGCTGGCCCGAACCGGATCAATAACCGTCCTCGACGATGCGCTCTCGAACCTGTGGGTTCCAGCGTGGCGGCTGTTCAGCGTTGGCGAGCGCCAGTACAGTTTCCAGTACGAGGCGGCTAACGCGCGCAGCCTTGCCGAATTTTATCTTGTTCGCCTCATCGGATGGTCGGTGGTAGTCTTCGTGAACACCGTTGAAGAAGAACACAGACGGTATTCCCTTGCGCGCGAAGTTGATGTGATCGGATCGGAAAAAGAAACGCTCCGTGGGCCACGGGTCGTCTACTACTGTCATACGCAGTTCGGGGTGAGCGACAGCCACGCTATCGATCAGCGCGCCCAAGCTCGAGTACGGCTTCCCGATAACCGCGATCGTGTCTTCCCAGTTTCGCCCTACCATGTCGATGTTGATACCCGCGACGATTCGATCGAGTGGCACAGGCGGATGTTGAACGAACCACGACGATCCGAGCAGGCCCCGCTCCTCCCCGCTCACCGTCAGGAAGATCAGCGATCGCTTCGGTCTCCGCTTTAGAGCTGCCGCAGCCTCGGCAACCTCAAGCAAAGCGGCCGTTCCGGACGCGTTGTCGTCAGCACCGTTATAGATCGAATCGCCGTCCAGGGCGGCACCGATCCCCAAGTGGTCCATGTGCGCGCTGATCAGCACATACTCATCACGAAGCCGCTCGTCGCTCCCGCGGAGGATCCCCATCACGTTCGGCGCTTCGAGCATCTCCACGCGTAAGTCTGCCGCCAGGCGGACGCGGGGCCTGCTAACCGAGTTGAGCGCGGACAGGTCGTCAGGCTCGACCGCCAAGCCCAAGCGGTCAAAGGCACCCACCAGCGCATCCTGGCCGACCAGCACGGCGGGGAAGCTCGGCTGCAAATCGCCCAGCTCGAGAATCGTCTCCGCCTCGGTCAGCCAGTCGTACACAGGCGAGGTCACTTCATCTCGCTCGGGCACAACGAAGACCAGCCCCGCGGCCCCCCCATCGGTTGCCGCGTTCAGCCACGCGCGAGGCATGACGCCCGCGTCGAGGCGAGCGATCCATACTTCTCCATCGTGGCCGTCCACGATCTCGGGTGGCCGGTCACCGACGAAAATGGCTCGTCCCTCGATCGTCCCGCCGGCCCACGGCAGACCCCAGAAGTCGGATCGGTAGCCGAACACCGCGCGCCGGCTGCCCAGCGTCAGCGCGAGCGACCATTTGCCACCCATCTCGCTCATGGCCAAGCGATACCGCTGTATGTGCCCACTGGGCGGCGAATCCAATCCAATGCGCCTGAACTCCGATCGGATGTACTCTGCGGCGAGGTTGAGGCCACGGCTAGGCGTCCCGCGGCCCTGCAACTGATCGGACGCCAAGAATGAGATGCGGGCGCGCATGTCTCCCGCGGTAATGTCATGATCGAGGCCCGGGGAGCCTGGAGCTGCACGACAGGCCCACCACAGCGCGCCAGCAGCGATCAGCACAAGCTTCGGGTCCATAACTCTCACTGGAGTCACCTTAGACTGTATCACCCACGGTGGATCGGTACGACTGCCGTCCCCCGGTAATCATACCAGATTCGAGGCGCGGGGGCAGTGTCTGGGCGAATGGCCGTCGCGCGGAACCGTGGATATGTTTCAAATTGGTGCCGAGCGCGTCCAACATACCTCAGCCTCGAGATGGTGTGAGTCCAGTGGATGGATAGTCTCCGGCGTGATAGAGCCGATCTTCTCGACCCCGCAGAGCTCGACGCTCTCGGTGGCCTCGAGCTCGTCGCCCGGGCGGTCGTCAAGGGTTTTATCTCGGGACTGCACAGCTCGTCCAGTCGGGGGTTCTCCGTCGAGTTCGCCGAGCATCGTGCCTACCGGCCGGGTGACGATTTGCGATTCGTCGATTGGAAGATGTACGGCCGATCCGATCGTTTCTTTCTGAAGCAATACGAAGCGGAGACGAACCTGGCCGGCTACGTCTGTCTTGACGTGAGCAAATCGATGGACTGGCGAAGTCGCGAGAACGACCTGCTGACCAAACTCGACTATGCCAAGCGATTGGCGGCCAGCCTGTCGCTTCTCTTGATCAGACAAGGTGACATGGCCGGTCTGATCTGCTTCGCGGAGCGCGTGCTGGGGCGCATTCCTGCCCGGGGAACCGTTGAGCATTGGAGCGAGTTGGTGCGGCAGCTGGCCGCGCAGCCTGCCGGTGCATTGAGCAACGCTGAGGCCGCTCTCGACGAGGTTGCCGCCATCCGGCGACGCAGGGGGCTGGTTATTCTCGTGTCCGACCTTTTGGTCGATGAAGCGGCCACACGCCGCGCCCTGAAAAAGCTGCGGCATCAGGGTCACGAGATGCTGGTGTTCCACGTCCTCGATCCCGGTGAGCTCGAGCTGCCGAGCAGCGGTGACGCAGTCTTCGTGGATCCCGAGTCCGGTGAAGAGGTGGCCGCGCGAACCGCTGAGCTGAGGTCCGAATACCGAGACGCCGTCGCGTACGCCCTGGACGAGTGGCGGCGCGACTGCGGGGCCCAGCGCATAGACTATCATCCCATAACCACGAATCAGCCCCTGGCTCTCTGCTTGGGCGAATTCCTCCACACCCGCTCTCACCTGAAGTGATCGGCTTTCTCTATCCCGTCCTCGCCTTGGCGGCACTCGCAGCCGTAATCCCGGTCATCCTGCACCTGTTACGAAGGCGCGAGGCGCGCCGCGTCATCTTTCCCGCGCTCAGATATCTCCGTCAGGCGGAACAGCGCCATGCCCGCAAGCTACGGCTTCGCCACCTCCTGCTCCTCGGCGCCCGCGTATCGATCATCCTTCTGGCGGCCGCCGCTGCGGCAGGGCCGCTGATCGGACGCGGCGGCGCGGCCGATCACCTACCCACCGCCTTGGCCCTCATCATCGACGATTCCCAGAGCTCGGCTCAGATCGTCGGTGAGCTGCGAATCCTCGACTTGCTCGTGCAAAGGGCCGACCTCGCCCTCGAGCTCTTGAACCCCGACGACCGCGTGGCGGTCTTCAGCGCCTCGCGTCCCGACCGGGGCGCGGTCGCGACCGGTCCCGCCGCGGCTCGCGATTTCGTGCAAAGCCTTCAGCCCCTCCCCGGGCGCGCCCGCTTGCCGGACGCCATCGCGCAGGCAAGAGCCTGGTTGGGCTCGATCGATGACCGCGCCCGCGAGCTGCACGTCCTCACCGACATGCAGCGTGTGTCTCTGACCGACGCCGGCGCTGCCGCGCCGCTGCCTCCCGAGGGCGGTCGAGGTCTGGCGGCGATCGTCTATTCACCCGACGTCGAACCCGCGGCCAACGGCACGGTCGCGGCGCCGATACCCGAAGTGTTGCCCTTGAGCGCGGGGCGGCAGACGCGGGTCTCCGTACCGCTCCGCTGGTTCGGGCCCGGGCCACCTAGCGAGCCCGTGATCGTCCGGCTCATCGAGGGAAACGACGTGACCTCCGTGGCCGAGGGGCGATTTGGCAGCGTCGCGCTGCTGCGGCTGCCACCCCAAGACAGCGGCTGGGTGCGGGGCTACGTAGAAATCACCCGGCACGGCCTCGCCGCCGACGACCGACGGCACTTCGCGTGGTTTGCTCGGCCACCGGTCCGGCTAGCGACCGCCGGCGAGATCGACAGCTTTCTAGAGCATGCCCTTAGCGCCCTCGAGCGCGGCGGGCGGCTCAACCGCTTGGCACCCAGTGAAGCGGAAGTCTGGCTGGCCGACACTGGCAGTCGCGTCGAGCAAGGGCTCGCACTCGGCAAGTCGGTAGTCGTGATCCCACCGCAAAACCCGCTGGATTTGCCGCGCCTCAACTCGCGACTGAGGCGTGCGCGCATTCCCTGGCGATACGAGGCCAGGGATGGGCGTGGCGTGACGAGGCTGAGCGCCAGCACGCCGCTCGAAGGCCTCGGTGGGCTGGAGGTTCGCCGCTACTACCGCCTGCGGAGCTCAGATCTCGCTCCCAGGGACACCGCGCTGATTCGCCTCGACGATGGCGAGCCTTGGCTCATCAGGGGTAAGACGGAGAGCGGAAGCGCTTACATACTTCTCGCTTCGCCCTTCAACCCTGACGCGTCAGATATCGCCGTGAGCGCTGCAATGGTGCCGCTTGTCGACGCACTCGTCGGCGCCTGGGCACGACGAGGATTAGCCGACATGGTGGCGGTGGAGGGTGTGGGTGTAATGCACTTGCCGGCTCGAGCCCGTCAAGTGGAGATGCCGGACGGGTCGACCCGCGATGTCGAGGGTGGTGCCGGGTTCCAGCCTCTACAGGCCGGCACCTACACGATCTCCGACGGCCGAACTGAACTGGCGGCTTTCGCGGTCAACGCGCCGCTGGAGGAGGCCGACCTTTCCCGGGGTGAACGCGCCGAGTTGGCGAATACTTTACCCGAGGCCGATTGGAGCTGGAGTGTCAGCCTCGATAAGCAAGATTGGGCATCCGAGATTTTCAGAGCCCGGCGCGGCAAGCTAACCTGGCGGCCCCTTGTCGTGCTTTTGTTGCTCGTTTCTATTGTCGAGGCAACTGTGGCCGCGGCGGGTCGGCGCGAGCCCGTTAACCCTGCGGCCCGACACCGTAGTGACAGACAACTAGAGCGCGAACAGCCGAACCACCCGTGATCATAGATAGCCTGCGCAGCACGCCCGAGTTCGGCCAGCTACTCGACCGGCTGCCGAGGCGGGGAGAAGAGCGCGCGTTGGCTGGCCTGGCCGGCTCGGCGCCGGTGGTTCTGGCCGCGGCTCTCGTTGAGTCGGGCACTGTCCGCACCCTCCTCGTCGTCGCTCCCAGCGCGCCCGCTGCCGAGGAGATCGAGACCGACCTCGAGGCTTTGGCCATTGGACAGACGCGTTCTTTTCCGCAGAGAGAGGCCATTCACCCAGACCTAGCCGATCCGCACATCGAAATATCGGCCCGGCGCGTCGACGCACTGCAAGCAGCGATCTCAGGTCGGGCACGCATTCTCGTCACGACAGGTCGGGCGCTCGGCGAGCGATTCACGCTACCCGCCGATTGGTCAAACCTGGAGATTCGTTTGTCGCCTGGCGAAGCGGCGGATCGCGAAGGACTCATCCGTTCGTTGGAAGACGCCGGCTACCGCAAAGTCGCGATGGTCGAGGCCGTCGGCGAATACTCTGTCCGCGGCGCGATCGTCGACGTCTATCCGATCACGAATCTCGATCCGATCCGGCTCGAGTTCTGGGGCGACGAGGTCGAGTCGATCCGTTCATTCGACGTACTGAATCAGCGGTCGATCTCTGAGCTCGAGACGGTCCGACTGCTCCCCGTCGTCTTCCCCGCTCGCAGCGAAAGCGAGCAAGAGTCAGCCGACAGGTCCGGCGGACAACTCGGCAGCCTCCTCGACGTCCTGTCCGACGCTACGCTCGTGCTGCACATCGATGCACAAACCGAAACCGCCGACCGCGAGCGAACCTGGGAAGAACTACGCAAGCGCTCAGAGACTCCAGAGCGATATCAGGACCCACCCGCGACCGTCCTGGCCAAGTTGGAGACTTTCGCACGACTCAGCGTGACACATGATTCGGCGCAGGCGGATGTCGACTTCGAGATCGCCGCCACACCCGAGATCGATCGGAAGATCGAACGCCTGATCGCGGCCGTCGACGAGGCCGCCGCGACGGGCGCGAGCGTT
>JBDHAI010000019.1:6335-22299 GCA_039588155.1 Gemmatimonadota bacterium
TGGAGGAGATTCTCGAAGACGCCGCAGGAAAGTCGACGCTAGCGAAGATTACAGTCGGCCTCGGGCCACCGGCCGGCGGCTTCATCATGAAGAACGCCGAACCACCGCTCTGGCTCTTCACCGACCACGAGATCTTCAGGCGTGCGAGGCGCCCGCGACGCCGGCAGCGCGTGGCGAGCGGCGCCGCGCTGGAGACGATAGCCGCTCTTACGCCAGGCGACTACGTGGTCCATCTCGATCACGGGATCGGTCGATATCGAGGACTGGAGCGCGTTACGATCGCAGGCGAGGATTTGGAAACGCTGGTGCTCGAGTATTCCGGGGGCGACGTCCTGCGCGTTCCGCATTACCGGGCCGACCTCGTCGAACGTTGGATCGCCGAGACCGAAGAGGAGGGCGAACGCCCGAGACCCAAGCTGCACCGCCTCGGCAGCAAGTCCTGGCAGCGACTGAGGAAACGCACACAGGACGCCATTCAGACCATGGCGGCCGAACTGCTCGAGCTGTACGCGGCACGCCGACTCGCTAAAGCTCACGCGTTCAGCCCTGACAGCCGTTGGCAGCGCGAGATGGAGTCGGCCTTCATCTATGAGGAGACACCAGACCAAGAACGGGTAGCGGAGGACGTCAAGCGGGCGATGGAAATCGAGCGCCCCATGGATCTCCTCGTCTGTGGTGATGTCGGATACGGTAAGACGGAGATCGCGATTCGCGCCGCCTTCAAGTCGGTTCAAGACGGTAAGCAGGTGGCCATTCTAGCGCCGACTACCGTCCTGGCCGAACAGCACCTCCAAACGTTCAGGGCACGTCTCGCCGAGTACCCGGTGGTGATCGAGGCGCTCTCACGCTTCCGCACTGCTAAGGAGCAGGAGGCGGTGACCAACGGACTTGCAAAGGGATACGTCGATATCGTGATCGGAACGCACCGTCTCCTTTCACCCGACGTCGCCTTCAAGGATCTCGGCCTGCTTGTCATCGACGAGGAGCAGCAGTTCGGTGTGGCGCAGAAAGAGCGACTCAAGGCGCTGAGGAGAAGTGTTGACGTGATCACGATGACGGCGACACCCATCCCACGCACTCTGCATCTTTCACTGAGCGGGCTCCGCGACCTGGCGGTGATCCGGACTCCGCCCCGCAACAGGCTGCCCATCATCACCCACATGATGAGCTGGGAGGACCAGACGATCGAAGACGCGATCCGGCTGGAGGTGGACCGCGGCGGCCAGGTCTTCTTCGTACACAATCGAGTCGAATCGATCAACGAGGTCGCCGCCAAGGTGCGGCGATTAGTGCCGGAGCTTCGAGTCGAGATCGGGCACGGCCAGATGCCGGAGAGACGACTCGAGAAGGTGATGACGGAGTTCGTGCGCGGCGAAATACAGGTGCTCGTGGCCACGGCGATCATCGAAAACGGACTCGACGTGCCGAACGCCAACACCATGATCGTCCACCGTGCCGACTACTTCGGGTTGGCCCAGCTCTATCAACTACGCGGCCGCGTCGGGCGCTCTCATCAGCGCGCTTATTGCTACTTGATCGTTCCACCGAATCTGCCACCGGACACCGAGCGCCGTCTGCAGCTTCTCGAAAAACATACCGAGCTGGGCGCCGGCTACCGGCTGGCTCTGAAGGATCTGGAGATGCGGGGAGCCGGGAATCTGCTCGGTTCCGAGCAGTCGGGATTCGCTCATGCCGTAGGCTTCGACACCTATCTGAGGCTGCTGGAGGATACGGTTCGAGCCATGCGCGCCGGTGAGGGCGACGGGGCGCCGAGACCGCACGTCCCGGAGGTTTCCATCTCGGGAGCTTTCTACATTCCCGACGGCTACATACCGGACGAAGCGCAGAAACTGGATCTCTATCGGCGACTCTCCAAGGTCACTCGGATCGAGGAGCTCGAGAACCTGGCGGACGAGCTCAAGGACCGCTTCGGGCCATTACCCGTTGAAGCGGGGCGCCTGGTCGCAGCGGCCAGAATCAGGATCCTGGGAGGGCAGCTCGGTGTAGAGCGGGTACTAGCGACAGCGGAGACCGCTCGTGTTAACTTCCGCCGGGGCACGATTCCCAGGTTGACAGCTCTGCGCGAAGCCATGATCGGTCGGGAGGTGGAGGTCGAGGTGCGACGCTTACAGCCGCTTTCCCTCGTCTTTCGTTTGCCGGGTCCCGAGGACGTCCTGCCGATCATTGTGGAAGCGCTGGACAGAATGCTCGAAGAACAACGCGAACTCCAAGCTACCGGACAACAATGAACAGGAACCCAACGCTGTTGACAATCTGCTGTGCCATTGCGCTCATCCTCTCCGCCTGCGGCCCAGCGCGTGATGGAATGGAGGGTCACCTCGACGCCGTCGCGCGGGCTGAGGGCTATAGCTTAAGCGTTGACCACGCCGCTGAGCTGCTGGCCGCTGCCGATGAGGAACTCGTGCAAGCTGATACTTGGGTCGTCGAAGTGCTCAGCGGACTCTGGATTGGCTACACGATATTGGCCACCGAGCTCGCGAGTCCCGATACCTTCGCCGGCATCGATCTGACGGCGCTGACCGTCTCCAGTACGGCCCAAGAAATCGTCTGGGACCTTCGCCAGGATGTGATCCTAGCGGAAGCCGAGAAGTCCGACGCGGAGCTGCGAGAGGCCTACGAACGCGAGCAGCCCTATACGCTCGTGCAGCTTCGCCAGATTCTCGTGCGCGTACCGGATACGGCCAACGACGAGGAAGCCGACAGCTTGCGGCGCTTGGCCAGCGAGATCCGTCAACGAGCGGTGACAGGTGAGGATTTCGCCGAACTCGCCGGCATGTACTCACAGGACCCAGGCGGCGCCTCGAGAGGTGGCAGTCTCGGTTGGGTCGCACGGGGTCGCCTTGTCCCGGAGCTGGAAGCGGTCGTCTTCCATATGGCTGCGAACTCGATCAGCGAGCCGGTGAAGTCGCCTCTCGGATACCACATCGTTGAGGTTACAGGTCGCGAAGCACCGGAATTCGACGAGATCAGTGAGGAGTACCGCCTCGAGGTCACGGAGCGTTGGATCGGCGAATTGGAGCGCGCCTACGTAGACTCACTCTACGCCGCCGCGGATGTCCGGCTGACCCCCGGCTCGGTGGCGCTGGTCAAGCGACTGACCTACGACCAGCGCCTGAAGCGGCTGACCCCGGCCGAGCGCAGCGCCGTGCTGGCTCGCTATCGCGGCGGCGTTCTGACACTCGGCGAATGGGCAGACTACTTGATCAGGCGCGCGCCCAACTCGAGGCGCGCGTTCTCGAGCGATAGCGCGAAAGTCGCCGGATTTTTAAGAGACGGACTGGTTCGGGACAAGCTGCTCGTCAAGGCGGCTTCCGATCTGGGTTACGTGCTGCCGGATGTCAAAGCCGACAGCATCCGAGATCTCGCTTTGCGCGACCTGTTCGCCGCGTCGGCGGTCTCGGGGTTCAAGCGGCAACTGCTGGAGAGTGGTGCCTTGTCCGTTCAAGAAGCCGTCGACACGGTGTTGGTCGAGGTGTTCACTCAGCGGCGCAGCCCAGCGCCACTCGAACGCGTATCGCCAGCGCTCCGTAGCGGACGATCTTACCAAGTTTACCCCAGCCGGTTTCGAGCTGTCGTCGACCGCCTCCTCGCCATCCGTGAGAGGGAGCGCGCCGCCGGCGCAGAGGTCGGGTCGTGAGTCGGAGCTGTCCGCTGCTCCGTTTAGGTCTGACGCTGCTCTGCCTGGCCGCTCTGGCGGCCGGCCGGGTCGGTGACGGCCTGGCCGCTGGGCCACAAGACCCAGCGACGCTGGTCGACCGCATCGTCGCGGTGGTCGGGGATACGGCGATCACACAAAGCGAGATGCAGGAGTACATCTTCCGACTTCAAGCCCAGGGCGTGCGTCCACCCCAGGATCGTAGTCAAGGCGTCAGTTTCTTGGAGCAGGTGCTTGACCAAAAGATCAACGAGGTGCTGCTGGTCATATACGCTGAGCGCGAGGGGATCACAGCGAAAGAGAGCGAGATCAATGAGGTCGTCGAGGACCGGATAGCTCAGATCAGGCGCAACTTCCCGTCGGAGATCGAGTTTCAGCAAGCGCTGGCAAGAGAAGGGGTATCGTCTGCCGAATTCCGCATGCGCGTCTACGAACAGGCGCGCGCCGAGTACATGGCCCAGCAGTTCCTACAGGTCAAGGTCGGGCAGATGCAGCCGGTACCGGTGAGCGAAGATGAAATCCGAGAGCGCTTCGAGGCGCAGCGAGCAACCTTAGGGCCCCGGCCGGCCACGATCAGTCTGAAGCAGGTCGTACTCACTCCACAAGCGTCCGAAGAGTCGCAACTGCTGGCTCTGGAAAAGATCGAGCAGGTCCTCTCCCGAGCCAGATCGGGAGAGGACTTCGCTTTGCTGGCCCGTGAGTTTTCCGAAGACCCGGTCAGTGCCCAGAATGGTGGCGAGCTCGGTTGGGTTAGGCAGGGCGACCTCGTCGCGGAGTTCGAAAATGCCCTTTTCAGCATGCAAGTGGGCGAGATCAGCGACGTAGTCGAAACGCTCTTCGGCTTTCACATCATCAAGCTAGACCGGGTGCGGGGTGCAGAGCGGTCAGCCCGCCATATCCTCGTCAGACCCGAGATGACCGCGGCCGACACCGCTCGTGCGCACGAGCTCGCCGACGAAATCGCCGCGGCCCTGCGAGCGGGCGCCGACCCCGACTCCTTGATCCGCTTGCACAGCGACCCCGACGAGCGAAGTAGCCTGACGCAATTCCCGCAAGACCGCCTGCCAGCGGAATACCAGCAGCTGATCACCGCCGCCCAGAGTGGCGACGTCATCGGACCGTTTCGGCTGGAGTTGCCCGGGATCGAAGGTGGCAAATGGGTGGTGGCCGAGATTCTCGAACTCGACCCCGGCGGCGAGTGGTCAATCGACGATGCACGGGAATCAGTACGCCAGTCGATCCAGCAAGAACGCATGCTGCAGAAGGTCGTGGATGGCCTACGTAAGAAGACATACGTCGTCGTGCAAGAAGACGCGATCGTCACGATGGTCTCCATGCTTTACGCCGCTGAGACCCCGATCCGTTGAGGTCAACACCATACGCGAGTCGTCGAACCGCCCCCGAATCGCCGTCACTCTCGGAGACCCCCGCGGCATAGGCCCCGAAGTCGCTCTGCGCGCGCTCCGTGAGCCGGATCCGCTCGACGCCGACATCGTGCTGGTGGGGCCGGACGGCGCGGCCGACGTCGGAGATTTCGAACTGCTGTCCATAGGTCGCTGGTCTCAGGGTCGTGAGCGAGACGAAGCCGGGCGGCTGTCCTATCTGGCGGTGGAGCGAGCCGTCTCCCTCGTACTCGAGGGCAGCGTGGACGCCATCGTCACCGCGCCGATCTCCAAGTCGGCCCTGGCCGCGGCCGGCTACTCCTGGCCGGGCCACACCGAGATGCTCCGAGACCTGGCCGGGACGCCGGAGACCGCCCTGTGCATGGCGACCGAAGAGACTCCACTGGGTGCGCCTTTGCGAGTCGTTCTCGTCACCGGTCACATAGCGCTGCGCGCGGTGCCTCGCGCCTACACCCGAGAGCGTCTCGAACTCGTGGCGCAGTTAACTCACGACGGCCTCAAGAAGTGGTGGGGTCTGGAGCATCCGAGACTGGCGGTCTGCGCCTTCAATCCTCACGCGTCCGACGACGGACTGTTCGGCGACGAGGAGGCGCTGATCTGCGAGCCGGCCATCGCGCGCCTCTGCGAGCGGGGTCTCGAGGTGGCGGGTCCGTTTCCGGCCGACACGGTTTTCTTGAACACGATGCGCGGTGCGGCCGACGCGGTTCTGGCACCCTACCACGATGTGGGGATGACGGCGATCAAGACGGCGTCCTTTGGCACAGCGACCAACGTCACGCTCGGGCTTCCCTTCCCACGCACATCGCCGGACCACGGGACTGCGTTCGACATCGCCGGGACAGGACAGGCAGATGCGCGGTCGATGCGGACGGCTCTGGAGGCGGCCCGGAGGTTCGCGCTTCGCGCTTTGACGACAAAGTCCGACTCAAGTAAATTGGCCAGCGGATGACGGCAACCACCCCTGCCTGTTGCTCCGCCTACGAGAATCGCGTCCCGTGATCAAACTTGTAAACGTCTATAAGGAGTACCCGCGTTCGGGGCTGGCCCTGAAGAACGTCTCGTTCCATCTGGCCAAAGGGGAGCTCGCGTTTCTCACCGGTCCGTCGGGCGCTGGTAAGAGCACGGTTCTCCGTCTCATACATATGGCGGAGAGTCCGAGCGACGGTGAGGTACGCGTCTCCGGGTTCTCATCCAAGCGTATTAAACGCCGGGAGATCCCGAAGCTGCGACGCCGGGTGGGAATCATCTTCCAAGATTTTCGCCTTATTCGTGACCGAACGGCGGCGGAGAACCTCGCTTTCGCGCTCGAGGTTACCGGAGCCAAGAACAGCGAGGTCAAGGGGAAGGTGCAGCGACTGCTGGCCCAGGTCGGCCTCGCCGCGCGCTCGGGCGCGTACCCGGACGAGCTGTCGGGCGGCGAGCAGCAACGAGTCACGATCGCACGCGCTTTGATCCATGAGCCAGTAGTTCTGCTCGCCGATGAGCCGATGGGCAACTTGGATGAACGAGCGTCACGCGGGATCTTCGATCTAGTTCGAGATATCAACGCGGCAGGAACCGCCGTGCTGATGGCAACCCATGATCTCGAACTCGTACGGCGCTACTCGCAGTACCGCGTCATCGAACTGTCCACGGGCGGGGTCGTATTCGACTCACGCGAAGCGGATGAAGTTCCATAGCGTACGCGAGGCGCTAGCGGCTCTGCAGCGCGCGCCCGGCCTGGCATTGCTCTCCGCTACGAGCATCGGCCTCAGTCTCTTCGTCATCGGCTCGTTCGCGGTCGTTACCTACAATGTCGAGGTGGCGCTTCGGGCGATCGAGAGGCGCGTCGAGATCGTGGCTTACCTCCGAGACGACATCACGGCAGCACAGCTTGAAGTACTACAGAGTGACGTCCGCTCATTTCCCGAAGTCGATAGCGCGCTCCATGTTTCGAAGTTCGAAGCGATGCGGAGCGCCATGCAGCAGCTGGATGAATTCCGCGACGTTTTTTCCGACCTCGAGTTGAATCCGCTGCCCGCCTCGCTAGAAGTGCAGCTGAGGCCGGAGTTCCGTAATCCTCAATCGGTGAGGCGAGTAGCTGATCTGATTGCCCTCTATCCTTTTGTCGAGGATGTGAGGTACGGACGTGAATGGGTGGACAAGATCTACCAGCTCCGCCGGTTGGGTGGCGCGGTGGCTACGATACTCGGCTTCGCCTTCGCCGTCGTCGCCATTATCATCATCGGCACGACCGTTCGCATGGCCGTACTGGCGCGACGCGACGAAATCGCTGTCATGCGCCTCGTCGGAGCCACCGACGGCTTCATTCGTCGCCCCTTCCTCTTGGAGGGCTTGATAACCGGTCTCGTGGGTGGCTTGCTGGCACTGCTCCTGACCTACGGGGCCTACGCCGCCATCGACGGTACCCTCATCGATCTCGAATGGCTGCCGCCCCTTTGGACTGCTTGCGGCACTCTGGCGGGTGGGCTGCTCGGCCTGCTCGCCAGCGGGCTCGCCCTCAAGCGGCATCTAATGTCGTATGCCTAGTTTGCCAGCGAAGGCCAGAGCCTACGCCCTAGCCGCGGCGGCCATCTGTGCCGGGCCGCTGGTCGGCGCAGCGCAAGATCCGGTCAAACCGTTGGAGGAACAAATCGAACTGAGCAGAGGCCGCCTCGAGCAGATCAAGCAGGAACGGCAGCGTTTGCGCTCCGAGCTAGATGTGCTGGCCGAGCAAGTGCACGACGTCAGCGCCGAGCTGGAGAACCTGAACGGGCAGATTACGAATCAGGAGTCTTTGCTACGCGAGTTCGATCACCAGCTGTCCGTTAGAGACCAGCAAGTCGCAAACACGACGTCGGAGCTGCTTCGCACCCAGGATCAACTGGTCGAGAAGCAAGTGTTGTTCTCTAGGCGCGCTCGTGACCTGTACAAGCGCGGCACGATGGCTGACGTCCAAGTCTTGTTGGCGGCCGATAGCTTTTCCGATCTCATCAACCGCTACCAGTACTTGTACCTGGTGGCGATGCACGACAGACTTCTCGTCCGACAGATCGGCGAGCTCGAAGATCAACTACAGACCCAGTATGCGACGCTGAGGAGCGAGGTGCAGGGGCTCCGAGATGTGCGCAACGAAAAGCTCAGTGAGATTCAAGATCTCTACCGCCTCGAACAAGAGCGCACACGAAGACTGAGGAGCGTCCGCGGCTTGCGGGCCACCACCGGGCGGCGCTTGGAACAACTGGAACGTGACGAGGGCGAGCTGAACAGCCTCATCGTTCGCCTCGAGCGCGAACGGGAGGCGGCGGAGGCCGCTGCGCTGGCAACGCCGACACGTGGCACGCTGGTGCCAGAGGATCGCGGAAGTCTGGACTGGCCGGTGGACGGTCGTGTCGCTTACACGTTCGGCCAACAGCGTAACGAGGACGGCACAGTCATCCTGAGACGAGGAGTGGGGATCGCGGCCAACGAGGGTGCGGTCGTCAAAGCGGTCGCCGGTGGAACCGTCTCGTTCGCACAAGCATATCTCGGCTACGGTCCGTCCGTCATCTTGAGCCACGGAGCCGGCTACTACACCGGGTACCTCTACCTCTCCGAGCTCCTGGTATCCGAAGGCGAAACGGTCATAGTCGGACAGCCCATCGGAAGAGTCGGCGGGTCGAACACGCCAGAAGGTTCTCATCTCGAGTTTTCCATCTGGATCAACAGCCGTGCGGTCGATCCGCAACCGTGGCTACGGAGCGCCCGTGACTGATCCAGGCTATTTGTCGCTCGTCGGCCACGCCGAAGTCCGACGACGCTTTTCCAAGGCGGTCGACGAGGGTCGGCTTCCCCAGTCGCTCCTCCTGCACGGCCCGCGAGGCGTGGGAAAGCAGCGAATCGCGATATGGACCGCCGCAGCATTGAATTGCACCTCGAGCACACACCGTCCCTGCTGCGAATGTCGTGCATGCCGTTTGGCGAACCGCTTGGAACACCCTGACATTCACTGGTTCTTCCCCCTACCCCGCCCGAAACGGGCGACAGGCGCAGCGCAGCTCCGACAGAAGCTGGAGGACGCCAGGTCGGCAGCTTTGGAGGAGAGGCGTCGCAACCCTTACTACGTCGACGAGGAGGAGGGCGCGACTGGGATCTACGTCGGGGCGGTTCAAACGATGCGCCAACTCGCCCAGAAGACCCCCGCCATGGGTGCCCTCAAGGTTCTGGTCATCGGTAGGGCCGAGGCCATGGTGCCAGGCCTGGGTAGCCCAGAGGCGGCCAACGCCCTGCTCAAGCTGCTCGAAGAGCCGCCCGCAGATACGACGCTCATTCTCACGTGTGACGTCCCCGGCACGCTAATACCGACCATTCGTTCGCGTGTTCAGGCGGTCCGGGTCGCTCCCCTCGCCATCGATCAAGTCTCGGAATACCTCAGCACCCAGGTCGGGCTCGGCGCTCGCGAATCGCGTAAGCTGGCCGGCAAGAGCGGCGGCTCCATCGGCCGGGCACTCGCTCTTCGAGCCAACGACGAGGAGGAGCTCCGCCAATCCGCCTTACTGCTGGCCAGAGCCGCCCTTGACGACCGTATCCCTGCGCGCTTAGCCGCCGCCCACGCCTTCCGGCCGTTCGGCGCGAGGGGTGCCTTTGGCAGATACATCGTCGAGGCCCAAAGCCTCCTTCGCGACCTGATCGCCCAGGCGGCCGGCGCCGAAGGGGCGGTCTCCGACCCGGACGCTGTAGCTGAGCTGGCCGGCAGCCAGCCACCCGAGCTGCCCCTTATTATTCAGGCCCTCGAGGCACTCAGCGTTGCCGAACAACTCGCCGATCGCAATGTGAACCCCCAGCTCATCGTCGCCAACCTGCCGCACCTGGCTCGCGCATCCGGTAGCGGCTCGCTTGGAGCTGGACAATGAACTCGAGTGACCCAACATGCCGGAGTCCAAGCCCAAACTGACCCACGTGGATGAGCATGGAACGGCGAAGATGGTCGACGTTGGAGATAAGCAACCGACCCAGCGATCGGCACTGGCCGAAGGGTGCATCCGAATGGAGGCCGCGACCCTGGAGGCCATTCGCCAGAATGCCGTCGAGAAGGGCGACGTGCTCACTGTTGCGCAGATCGCCGGCGTCACCGCCGGAAAACGAGCATCCGATTGGGTCCCACTTTGCCACCCTCTTCAAATCGACGTCATCGATGTATCTTTGAGGTTGGACCTGGACCTTCCTGGCGTGAAAGTCCAGGCCCGCGTAGGCCTCACAGGTCGCACGGGTGCCGAGATCGAAGCGCTCGTCGCGGTCAGCGCCGCCTTGCTCACTGTCTACGACATGTGCAAGGCGCTCGATCGCGAGATGGAGATTGGAGCCGTCCGATTGGTCGAGAAGAGCGGTGGACGGACTGGAACCTGGCGGAGGCGCGAAACGTAGAATCTTAGAGCGGTCGACGCGAAGCTGGTCCGCGTTTTCACCGCAGTTGCACGGGAGAAAGGCCAAAACCGTAAGATCGAATACGATCTTGGGTCCCGCCTTTGGCCTGGCTGGGGGGTAGCCCGATGAGCGGTCTCATACCTTCTGATCGAATCCCAGCCATGCGTGCTCGAAACGGGAACTTCTGTGAGGACGTAAGGGTTATTGAGCCCGGGCAGGGGTTTGCCCGCGCGTGAATGTGAACGAGCCGCCCATCAGGGCGTGAGGTCGAGATAGATATGAAACAGCGCATGACGATACGCAGGTATACGCCGCCGGGGCGAAGCGAAGCTGTGCCCTTGCCGCGGCCGCTGGCTTTGAGCCGGCTGGCCGAGGTTCCCCTACCGATTTGGGCGCTTCTAGTGGTCGCCGGCGCGTTGGCCGCCGCGACCGCGATCAACGGCATCCCGCGGGCTGGCAATCCGGAGGCGGAGAGTCTACAGACCCAGGTCTCGTTGCTCGCCGCCGAAGTGCGGGATTTGCGGAGCGATGTCGAGCTAAGGCTGGTGGAGGTCGAGCGCCTCGAGTTGATCCAGGGTTATTCGAGCGATTTCAGGATCCCCGCCGACCGAGCGAGGCAGATCTATGACATCGCACTAGCCGAGGGTGTGAACCCAGACTTGGCGTTCAACCTCGTTCGAGTCGAGAGCGGATTCAGGCGGACAGCGGTAAGTTCGGCAGGGGCGATTGGCTATACTCAGATCCGACCCAGCACGGCCCGCTGGCTCGATCCGATGGTCACGGCGAAGGACCTGTTCACCACAGAGGTCAATCTGCACCTCGGTTTTCAGTATTTCCGTTATCTGCTGGATGAGTATAACGGTGATACTCGGCTGGCCCTACTCGCCTACAACCGCGGGCCTTCGCGAGTCGGAGATCTACTGACTTCGGGGATCGATCCCGCGAATGGGTACGCGAGGCGGGTGCTGGGAGAGTAGAAGCCTCGAAGGAGTTCGCATTCTGAGGGCTGGAGCGACGTCTCCGGCCCTTTGTTTTTTACGGGCTTGTGCTCACGTACACCCGCAC
Source organism: Gemmatimonadota bacterium (assembly GCA_039588155.1). Taxonomy (GTDB): domain Bacteria; phylum Gemmatimonadota; class Gemmatimonadetes; order Palauibacterales; family KS3-K002; genus JBDHGH01. The sequence goes on from JBDHAI010000019.1 coordinate 17,862, forward strand.
TTCGTCACCAGGATAAATGCGGCTGTTGGTCAATCCGTTCCAGCGCATCAGATCGCGAGCCGAGACGTCGTAGCGCTTGGCGATCAACCAGAGACTATCGCCCCTCTGAACCCTGTAGGTTATGAAGGGTCCTTCCGGTCGCTGAGGGTCGACCTTGCGTGGCGTGGCTCTGCGGACTGTGGTCGGTGTCGAAGCGTAACGTGGCAGCTTCCCGGCACGTGGTATGATCAGCCGTTGGCCGATTCGCAATCGTCTCGCTCTGACGTTCTTGTTGGCAGCCTGGATAGCCGATATGCTGACACCGTAGGCTTGAGCGATCTCACTGAGAGTGTCTCCGCGCCTGACCACATGCTGTACCCATGTCACGCGATTAGAGGCCGGTACGTTCGCGTAGTTCAACGCGAAACGGTGGCCGGCGCCCGGCGGCACACGAAGCGAGTAGCGCTGACCCGGAGGTGTGACGCCTCTCAGGATCTGCGGGTTCAGCGCAGTGAGCTCCGACACCGATACACCGGCAGCATCTGCGATCACGTTCAGGCTCGTGGCCTCGGGAACTTGGACGTATTCGTAGGCGAGCGGTGTGGCTTGTTCGATGTCAAAGAAGCTGTGGTTCTCCGGTTGCTTCGCGATCAAGGCCGCCGCGATCAGCTTTGGCACGTAGTTGCGAGTCTCGCGCCTGAGGTACCGCCTCTGAGACAGCGTCCAGAAATCATCGCTGCCAGTCCGGCGGATACCGCGGCGCACGCGCCCAGCGCCGCCGTTGTAGGCCGCTGCGGCCAAGTACCAAGAGCCGAACTCGTCGTGAAGGTCCTTCAGGTGTGCGGCGGCGGCTTTCGTGGCCAGGATGGGATCGCGGCGCTCGTCAACCCAATAGGAGATCTGCAGGTCGTACAACCTCCCGGTGCTCGAGATGAACTGCCAGAGACCGACGGCTCTGGCCCGGCTGTAGGCGCGCGGACTGAACCCGCTCTCGATCATCGATAGGTAGACGAGATCTTCCGGTAAACCTGCGTCGCGGAACACGGCCCGCATCATTGGCTCATACCTACCGGAGCGTGCCAACCAGATTGCGAAGTTCTGCCGGCCGTCGGTTTGGAAATACTTCAGCCAACGCTCGACGGCATCGTTGATCGTGATCGGAATGTCCCAAGTCGGGGTTTCAGCTTTGAGCTCCTCGACCTCGCGCGCGCCGAACATCTCCACGACTTCCGCCTCGACCTCAGGGTTCAGTGAGACGCTCGTGCCAGCCGCGGCTGGTTTCAGCTGCGACGCGACGCTGTCCGCTCCGGGTTCAGGGTTCGCGGACGCGTATGCTACCTCGTCGGACGGTTCCGCCGGTACCGGGTCGGAGCTCTCGACTGACCGGGAGGAACAGGCCGCCAGGGCGAACAGCACAACGACCAGCCAGGCGCGCCTCATCCAGCACCTTCCAGCAGCTCGTCCAGCGCACTCAGAAACAGCAGCACATTCTCCTCGCGACACGTCTCCCCCATCAGGCCGACCCGCCAGATCGCCCCGGCCAGTGGGCCCAGCCCGCCTCCGATTTCGATTCCAAAACGCTCGAGCAACCTGCCACGGAACTGTCTTTCGTCGACGCCGGCCGGGACCCTGACTGAGGTAAGCTGGGGAAGCCGGTACGGCTCATCCACCAGCAACTGCAACCCGCGCTCTTGAAGCCCGTCCTGCAAAAGAGCGCCCAGATGACGATGTCGTTCATAGCGAGCTTCGAGTCCCTCGTCGAGCGCCGCACGCAGACCCTCGTGCAGACCGTAGATCGCGTTCACCGGCGCTGTGTGATGGTATACCCGCTCGCTTCCCCAATATGAGCCGATCATCGACACATCCAGGTACCAGCTTTGTACCTTGCGCTCTCGAGAACGAACCCGCTCGAGCGCCCGCTCGGATAAGGTGACCGGCGCGAGACCCGGCGGTACACTCAGACATTTCTGAGTTCCAGAGTAGGCGATATCCACGCTCCGTTCGTCGACCCTCACGGGAATACCGCCGAGGCTCGTGACCATGTCGGCGATAAACAAGGTATCCGTCCCCTGGAGATACTCACCGAGTTCGTCCAGCGGCTGCATGACCCCTGTCGACGTCTCGGCGTGGACAACGGCCAGCAGCCGGGCCTCTCGATTCGCTGCGTGTGCCTCGATCAGCCGCCCGACGTCAACGGGCTGGCCCCATTCTGCTTCCACAGCCACCACGTGCGCTCCGGCCCGCTCGGCGACGTCGGTCATGCGCTGGCCGAAAACTCCGTTAACACCGATGATCACGCGTTCGCCCGGTTCGAGCACGTTCACGAACGCCGTCTCCATACCTGCCGATCCCGTTGCCGAGATAGGGACCGTGAACTCGTTCGTCGTGCCGAACACGGCCCGAAGCTGCTCCCGTACCTCGTCCATCAGCTGCAGGAATGCCGGATCGAGATGGCCGATCGTCGGGCGAGCCATGGCCAGCAGAACGTCAGAACTCACGTTCGAGGGGCCCGGCCCCATCAACGTTCGTCGCGGCACTTCAAATGGCGAACATTTCGCGCTCATGCAGCTTCACGGTCTTTGGGGGAGGATCGGCGCCAAGGAAAAAGGCGCGGTATGCTCTTATTATTCACCAATGGCCAGGAAGTTCCCGAGGACCCGGTTCGTCGCGTTCAATACCGCGCGAGCCGTTCCCTGCGGGATGTCTCCCTCCGGGGCGAGAGCGGTGCCGATCAAGCGGCGGGTCTCACCGGTCTCAGAATCGTGGACGCCAAGCGCGACGATGGCCACCGAGTCGTCGAACGCTTTTACCGACTTAGAGCCGATCAGCCGGAAATTCATGCGTCCAGACAAGAGCTGCTGCAACGCATCGATCGCGGCCTCAGCACATACGCGCAAGTCGATAGCGCCATGTCCAACTGCCGTAGCCTTGCCCCGATACTCGACCGCCCTCCATTCAAGCGTCACTTCGGCTTGAGCGTGGTCGTCGGCTGTATGAGCCAGCTTGGACTCGACAAGCCTGACTCGTTCGCGAGGACGACTCTCTTTCCAAGGTGTGACCATCGTGGCTCCGGCAGGATTCCACAGTGAGCGAGCTAGTCTCGCGGCAGGGAGAGCCGCACGGCGACTGGGGTTTTGCCAGCGAACGTTAGAGCCGGCCCGCCTCCCTGTCAACGGCTCTCACCTAGATGCTGTAGTTGGGCGCCTCACGGGTTATCGTCACGTCGTGAGGATGCGACTCCCTGAGTCCACCCAGGGTGATGCGAATGAAGCGCGCGCTAGCGCGGAGATCTTCGATCGTCGCGACTCCACAATAGCCCATGCCGCTGCGCAGCCCGCCCACGAGTTGATAAATGACATCGGCTACGGGACCCTTATAGGGCACGCGCCCCTCGATACCTTCGGGAACCAGCTTTTGCCCATCGAACTCGCCGTCTTGAAAATACCGATCGGCCGAACCGTCTTCCATGGCCGACAACGAACCCATCCCTCGAATCACTTTGAACCGCCGGCCCTCGAGCAAGAACGATTCACCTGGACTTTCTTCTGTGCCTGCGAGCATCGACCCCATCATCACACTGCTGGCACCGGCACCGATGGCCTTGACGATATCACCGGAATGCCGAACTCCCCCGTCAGCGATTACCGGCACCTCGCCGCCGCATCCCTCCAGCGCTTCGATGATCGCCGTCAGCTGCGGCACACCGACACCGGTGACTACACGCGTGGTGCAGATCGATCCCGGCCCTACTCCCACTTTCACCGCGTCGGCTCCGCGTTGCATTAGCGCCTTCGCGCCGTCACGCGTGGCGACATTGCCGGCAATCACCTGCACATCGGGAAATTTCTCCTTCAGGCCGCCTACGGCGCTCAGCACTCCTTCCGAATGACCGTGCGCGCTATCGATTGTCAGCACGTCGACGCCCGACCCCACCAACTCTCGCGCCCGAACCAGATCCCGCCGCCCGGTACCCACGGCGGCTCCGACCATCAGGCGGCCGTGTTCGTCCTTGGCAGCATCGGGGAACTGGCGGCGCTTGAAGATATCCTTGACGGTGATCAGGCCTTTGAGGCCGCCCGCTTCGTCCACAACCGGCAGCTTCTCGATCTTGTGCTCGTGCAACACGCGCTCGGCCTCGTCAAGAGAGGTGCCCACTGGCGCCGTGATGAGCTTCTCTTTGGTCATGACGAGCTTGATCGGACGATCCAGATCCATCTCGAACTGCAGATCACGGTTCGTGATGATACCCACCAGGCGGCCGGCCTCTTCGACGATGGGAACGCCGCTGATCGAGAACTGTCTCATCAGTCGGTGCGCATCGCGTAGAGATGCGTCCGGGCTGAGCGTGATCGGGTTGAGAATCATGCCGCTCTCCGACCTCTTGACCCGATCGACCTGAGCTGCCTGTTGCTCGATCGCCATGTTCTTGTGGATGATCCCGAGGCCACCGTGCCGAGCC
>JBDHAI010000020.1:0-15898 GCA_039588155.1 Gemmatimonadota bacterium
GAGGGTCGCCCAGCCGGCGATTTCCCACCAGCCCTCGAGCCCCAGCACGCCGTAGACGATCGCCGCGAGGGCAAGCACGAACCAGAGCGCGGTGAAGAAACCAAAGGCACTGGTGGGCACATGATTCGCCAATCGCGCCTGTTGACGACGTCGGGTCAGGTACACCCGGGCCTGCGCTAGCGCGAAGAGCACGCAGAAGATGGCGAAGAACCAGTGACTCAGGAAGCCAGTCGTCGCTTCCAGCGCACTGTCGGCGTGGACGAGGAAGGTTGCCGCCAGGACGATGAAGACGGCGGCAATGACCGCTATCGTTATGTAGGTCGTTCGACGCGTGCTCACAGTTATGCCCCCATGCCGACTAAGCTTAGTCAGAAGACCCGAAGCTGCAACTGCACCACTCGTCCTGGCTGCGGAAGACCGCATTGGTCGTAAATCGCTGCATCGCTGACGTTGATCGCCGCCAGCATCACTTCCAGGCGACGTGCGGCGGACCCGCCTCCCAGTCGGCTGCCCCACCCGAATTCCAGGTTCAGCCACGTATCGCTGCCCAGTCGTTCCTCTTGATCGGAATCCGGATCGACGCAGTAGCGCGGGCCCACAAGCTGAACACGCCCCGTGCCACGGATGCCCCAACCGATCGGCACCGTGAGCGCGGCGTTTCCCAGGATCCAGGGCTGGTACTCCGGGTTCTGTTGGCCCGCCGGCGCGGAGGGGTCCTCTTGCACGACGTCCTTGATCGTGACATCGCCTGCGAGCGCCACCCCACTCGGGAAACTGTAACTGGCCAGAGCCTCGACGCCCGCGCTGCGGATGATGTCGCGGTTTTGGCGCTGGAGTTGGCCGTCGCCCAGGCTGACCCGGACGATCGCATCGCTGAGACGCTGGTAGAAGCCAACGAGCTGAACTTCGGCGCCACCGTCCTGCCCCGTGATGCCCAGCTCTGCCACGGCCAGCACCTCGGGATTCAGGTCTGGGTTCACCACAAACCTGCCGAGAGCACCGGAGTAGAGCTCCCTCAGCGCCGGGAAACGCACGCGCCGGCTCAAGCCTCCGTTCAGTAGAACGTTGCCCCTACCCAGCGCCAGAGTACCTCCGGCCCTGGCGCCCCAGGCCCAGATGGGATCGCGTTGCGGGCGGCCTCCTGTCTCGGGTGTGTCGGCGTAATCGACGCTGGCCCCCACGCTCAACCTGGCCCGCGGTGAACCGGAGCTGCCGTTGAGTAGCGGCTCTTCGGCCTCCAGACCGAAGCTGAAGAAGCGCTGTCGATAGGTCGCCGGGTCGCCGTCGTCGATGACTTCGACGTGTCGCGTCTCCGCCAGCGTGAGCGCGCTGCGCAGGACACCTGGCCCCAGGGTGTGGTCACCGAGGAGCCGCATCGACAACGTCCGATCTTCGCCACGCTCGCCGCCCGTGATCGAGTCGTAGGCCAGACTGCCGTACTCGTCGATCATCGTCTCGCCGAGATCGACTCCGATGCTGGCCTCCAGGTCGCCTTCGCCCCAGGGAGTGCGGCTCCAGCCCGTCCCCCCTGATAACGCGGTGACCCAGCGGTTCGAATCCGGATAGCGCCACAAACGCGGCTCGACGACGTTCAGCTCCGGCGGCACGCCGCGTTCTGACCCGAACGCGAAGGAAGCGAGAGCCAGCCACGGGCCATCGTCCCACTCGTGGCGGGCGACGAAGTAGCCGTTGACGTGCTCGAAGTCGCTGTTCAGGCGCTCGTTGCCGGGCACCGGCTGCGTTACGCCCGCCGCAAGCGGCACGGCGCCGCGATTTCGGTACCCACCTCCGGCGCGAAGCAGCAGACCGCCGGAACCGTGATTGACCACCGTGCTCAAACCGAGGGCCACCGCTCCGTTGCCCAGCTGATCGAGGCCTGCCATGAACTGGAACGGCGGCGTGGTCAGCGGCACGCCGTCGGGTGAATCACCCATGCCCACCAACACCACACCGCCCAGCGCGTTGGGGCCGTGCAAAACGGAGGAGAGTCCACGGACGAGGGTCAGTTGGCGAGCGGCAGTCAGCGGGATGATGGAGAGGTCGGTTCGATTATCCCAGCCGAGAGTGAGCGGCACGCCGTCCACCAGAACGGCCACTCGACGCGACTCCATACCGCGCACCTGAGGCTGTGCCTCGCCGCGAGAGTTCTCGCGAATCAGGATCAGCGGCATCTGACGCAGCACTTCTTCCAGAGTGGGCGCCGGCAGCGTGGCCAGCGAGTCGAGTCGCACCTCGAGGGCGCTGGCGCCGCCGGCCGTCGCAACTGGTCGAGCGACCTTCACGGCGATGCCCTCTATCCTGAAGACGGTATCGGCAGGCAGGGTATCTCGAGGTTCCTGGGCCGACACCGAACTGGCCAGCGAGAGCAGACCCAGCAGCGCGAGAGGGGGTCCCGGGAACGATGGGCGTCGCGGCCGGCGCGGCCGGCGCGGCTGGGCGCCGCGCCGAGCAGATCGAAATGCTCTACGCCACGAGCCTATTCTTACGGTACGAGGACCGGTTCCTGCTTCAGTCGAGTGATCCAAAGCCCCGAATTGAAATCCGAAGTGTAAATCCTGCCTTTGAATACCTGTGCGCCCCAGGCCATCGGCCAGTTGGCGACGACGGCGCCGCTATCGCTCGTCCTGATCACTGCCATTTCGCGGCCCTGCCGGTACAGATCGCCGCGCAGCTCGCCCGACACATCGACGACCCGCAGGCCGCCCTGATAATACCCCACGTACAACTTGTCGTCTTCTACCCAGACGTTGTGCGCGCCCGCCTCCGGCACCTCGTAACGCCCAACCTCACGCGGATTCTCCGGATCGCCGTAATCGAGCACGTGAATGAACCCGCGCGCCTCTATCGGAGCGTCCGAGTCCCAGCCGGGCGGGAAGATCTCGTCGCCGACGAAGAGATAGCGGCCGTGACGCCAGGCCACGTGCGTATGGCCCGTCGGATACTTGTACTGGCTGACGAGAGTCGGCGTCGTCGGCGTTCCGCCGTGCGTTCCGGCGCCGACGTCCAACATGATCACCCCGTCATCCCAATACGAGAGATAGGCGTAACCCTCCTGGACGAACACATCGTGCAATGTCTTGTTCTGCTTCTCCAGCCCCCAACGACCGACCTCTCTGGGAGCGACGGGATCCGAGATGTCGATGATATGCAGGTCGGAGGTCCCGTTGTGACACGCGTACACGAGATCGACATCGCCGCGGATCCATACGTTGTGCACTCCGCCCGTCACGGTCTCGGTGTACTCGGAAAGGATCGTCGGGTGCGCCGGCTGGCTCAGATCGAGAATCACCATCCCGTTTCGCCGATCCGACGCGCCCTCTCGCGTGATGATGCCGATACGCCCGTTGGGATGGATCTTCACGTCGTTGATCCGCCGTGCATCGACCTGGACCGAATCGGTACGCAAAGGATTCTCCGGATCCGTCACGTCGAACACCATCATCCAGTCATGCCAGAAGGTCCCCACATAGACGTAGTCGCGACCGTCCACACCCTCAAACACCCACATGTCCCCAGAGTGATGCGTGCTGATCGGCCCACGCCCGACTTTTGCCAACTCCAATCCGACATCTCGCGCCACGACAGCCACGCGAACGCTGCGCACCAGGTCCGGTCCCACGAGCGCCGTGACCCAATAGGTGCCCGGCTCCTCGGCCACGAAGACGCCCACGCCCTCGTCATCCTCGATCTGCGCACCAACGCCGCCTACCGACCAGGAAGGATAGAACCCGCGCACGGCGTCCCCGGCGCCAGACACCGCGCTCAACTGGAAGCGTACCACGTCACCCGTTCGTACCCTCGCCTCCGCAGGCTCGAGCGTGTACGACACCGCGGGGTTCTCTACGACGCGGACGTCCAGCGTCGCCGTAATCCCTTCGGCGCTCGCTCGCATAGTCGCGCTACCCGGTCTCAGGCCATGCACGCGGCCTCCCGGATCCACAGCCGCCACCGACGGCGACGTGCTCTCGTACACGGCGGGCGCGGCCTCCACTTCATCGCCGAGACGACTCCAGGCCGTCAATTGCAGCGGCACGCTGGTCCCGGCATATACGACCTCGACCGGCGAGGCGAGCGACAACTTCGCCGGCGGTAGGCCCGGCACGACGACGACGGCACGGGTGTGCGCTCCTGCGCTGACGGCCATGATCTCGGTTCGACCCGGCCGGACCGCCGTGACGACCCCGCCGGCGTCCACTCGCGCGACCGCATCGTCCCGCGACATCCAGCGGACCTCCGCGCCCTCCAGGCGCCCGCCCTGGGCATCGAAGACCCTGACCCTCAGCGCGTGGCGGCTTCCTACGTCAAGATCCAGCGAGTCGGGGCTGACGGAGATGCGTGTGACCTGTGGTGACGCTTGCAGTGCGGCCACGAGGACCAGCGTTGAGATCGGTGCCATTCCCAGCGCTCCTTGATGTTGAGGCTAATTCGATAACAAGGACCGAGGAGGTTATCACTTCGACCTCCTCGGTGGCAATGGGCGGAGCTCGGTGGGCGGTGGGCGGTGGGCGGTTGTGTTGGAGTGATAAGTGATAAGTGATAAGTGATAAGTAATTAGTGATAGGAGAAGCGAGGTCAGTGCTGCTGCTAATTCGCTTATTACTTATCACTGATTACTGATTACTGATTGCTACACACCCCGCCGCGCCCTCACGAACGCGGAGCACAACCGACCTTCAGCCAGCCAGCTGTCCTCGACCTCGATGCCGAACTCCCGGCCGAGCTCGACGATTTCCGGGCCGTCGAACGTCCGAGTGATCTCCACCTCCGCATCGCGGAACCCGGCGGCGGCCAACTTCTCCCGGTACTCATCTTCGTGCAGCGCTCCGGCCACACAGCCACTCCACGCCTCCAGACTCTGGCGTAGTCCGTCCGGTAAGCGGCCCTGAATCACGATGTCGGAGACCGCGAAGCGCCCGCCCGGACGCAGAACGCGAAAAGCCTCACGTAGGACTCGGTCCTTATCTGTGGACAGATTGATGACACAGTTCGAGATGACGACGTCGACGCTCTCGTCAGGGAGCGGCACCGCCTCTATCGAACCCTTCAAGAACTCCACGTTCGCGATACCCGCCTCCCGCTGGTTCCGTCTCGCTAACTCCAGCATCTCGTCGGTCATGTCGACACCGTAAGCCTTACCCGTCGGACCGACTCTGCGAGCCGACAACAGCACATCGATCCCACCACCGGACCCGAGATCGAGCACGACCTCGCCCGCCCCCAGCTCGGCCAGCGCCGTGGGATTGCCGCAGCCCAGCGAGGCCAGGACAGCCGCGTCCGGTAGCTCCGACACCTCGTCGATGGAGTAAAGATCGCTCGACACTACCTCTTTCTCCGTAGAGCCGCAGCACTCCGACTGGGCGGGGCCGCAACAGCTCGCTCGAGCCGACTCGGCGGCCTGCTGAGCGGCTGCCGCATATCGCTCGCGAACCGCTTGCTTGATTTCCAGATCCTTGCTCATGATTCCTCCTCGGATAGCGACCCGATGCTGCAGCATGTCCCGCCACGCGTGACGATGCGCGCAGAGGCCGCATCAACCAGTCGCCCGATCAATCTCACCATGGAACGCCGTATCTCGGGATCAAACTCCGATAGCAGACGGCGCTCCTCGACCAACATCTCACTCTCGATCGTCCCGTACAGCCGCGCACCCGCGGCCGTCGGTTTCAACAACACGGATCGACCGTCTCGCGGATGACGAGCCCGCCGAACGTACCGCTTCCGCTCCAACGCATCCACGACCCGGCTGGCCGTGCTCTTCTCCAGAAACAGCTCGGAGGCCAGCTCGTTCAGCGTCAACGAGCCGCGTCTGACCAGCGACTCCAGCGCCCAGCACTGCGTCACCGAAATGTCGTGGCAGCAAATGCGATCGCGGTCGCGGAACTGGTAGACCCGCTTCAGCTCGGTTAGCCGTCGATGCAAGTCGAGCGTATCGGCGTCGAGCGCATCGGCTCGTGCGTCGCTCCGCCCGGTGGCGCGGGCCTCGAGATTCGTCTGCGCAGGTAGCGTCGGGGGCATGCTGGCTCCAGTTAGTTGGTACTGCCAACTATAATGCTGGACACCCGGCCTTGTCAATATTCGCGACCGACCCGGCTGCTACGGTTGACGTCTCGGCTGGCGGAGGGCCAATTTGCCGCCGGTTCTCTTCTGAGGAGGGATGGTGAGAAAGCTCCTGTTCGTGGCCTTGATGGGCGCCGTCTTCACGCCCGGCGCGCTTTCGGCGCAACTCGTCTTGGGCCCCCAGCTCAACTGGGGTGACGACTCGGACTTCGGTCTCGGTGCCCGCGCCGAGTACACCTGGTCGTTCGATCCCGGCACCCTGACCTTGGGGTCTTTCGACTACTATTTCCCTAAGAACGGGGATTGGTGGGAGGTCAACCTCAACATCGGCCACAAGATTCCCGTGGAGCTGGCGGATCTCGGCCTCTACGCGGGTGCGGGCTTGAATTGGGCCCACGTTTCCGCACCCAACTCCGCCGGCCAAAAGGTGTCCGACGACAAGTTCGGCTTGAACCTGCTGGCTGGGCTGAAATACTACCTCACCAATCTCACGCCCTACGGGGAAATCCGGGTTCAGGTGGGCGGCGGACAGCAGGTCGTACTCAGCGGCGGCGTTATGTTCGACGTGGGCTCGGGGTAGATAGGGCGCCGTGTTCATGGCGCCCTATCACCTGGATCTCGACTCGGGACTAGCGCTTTGGCAGCGTCAGCGGCTCACCCGGCTCCAAGAAGCTGATCCCTGCGGACTCGACCTGAGCGCGGAACGCGGCAACGTCCTCGGAAAACACACGATTGAACTCGACTAAAGCCGACTGGAGCGCCGACTCCGCCTGCTCGAGGTAGACCATCTGTGCCTGGGTCGGCGCGTCTCGGGACGAGCCGAGCGAACCTCCGACGTAGCTGAGCCGACGCGAGGCGTTGTTGACGCGCTGAATACCCTTGGTCGTGCCCGGCGGCGTCCAGAACTCCTTCTCGAGCTCGGACAGCGTCTTCTTGAGCTCGCGACCCGTCTTCATCAGTTCTCTATTCGCGTTGCCGCCGTCGGTCCCCTCGCCGTTCGTGCTGGTGGCAGTGGCGGCTTCCTCGCCCTTCTGGACGAACTTGAGCACGTCGTCGATTTCGGTGCGCGTGTTCCGGGTACGCTCGACCGCGTCGGTCAGCACTTCGGAGAGGGCCCCGACGTGCATCAGCGCTTCGTACTTGGCGATGCGGTCGGCTTGCGGAATGTCGTAGCGCGGGTCGGGAAGCACGTTCACCGAGCTGGAGGCCTCGTGATCACCGTATTTCACCGTCACCGTGTACCTGCCCGGCAGCACCTGTGGGCCGCTGGGTTGGAAGAAGGACGACTGCTGCTGTCCCGTACTCGGGCGCCGGAACGCGTCGAGGGCCAGGTTCCAGGTTATCCGGTTCACACCCAGCATCGCCGGCTGCTCTAACGTACGAATCACCTTGCCGTCCGCATCTCTGATCTCGACGGCGACCTGCTGCCGCCGTTCGCCGCGCTCGCCCCGCCCGGCTCCCGCCTGTGCCGCCGGCTGCGCCTGCCCCGGACCCTGTCCGCCCCGTGCCGTGGCCGCATCCTCCGGGTGCGGCAGCCCCTCGGCATTCAGGGAGAAGGTGATCATCGCGCCGTACTGCCGATTCTCACCGCGGAAATCGTCCTGGCCGCTGGAACTGACTCCTGACGATTGATTGGTTTGGTACTGGATGGCATCGGGGATCGCGAACGCGTGGAGCGGCTCGGCCAACATCTCCGCTGTCATGATACGTAGCGGTCGGATGTCATCGATGACGAAGGCCGAGCGTCCGTGGGTCCCGATCACCAGGTCGTGATCACGCGGATGCACCGTCAACGCCATCACCGATGCTGTGGGCAGCCCCTCGGTCCACTTGAACCAGCTGTCCCCACCATCCAGACTTACATAGAGTCCGAACTCCGTGCCTAGGAACAGCAAGTCTTCTTTCACCGGATCTTGCTCGATCACCAGCGCGTAGCCCCAGATATCCCCGCCGGCCAGACTCTCCCACTTGTTGCCGTAGTCGCTGGTCTTGTAGACGTAGCTCTCGAAGTTGCCGCGCCGGTGATCGTCGAACACGACGTAGGCCGAGGACGGATTGAACTTCGACGGCTCGATATGCGGCACCCACGTGTTCTTGGGCACGCCTTTGACCTTGTCCTCGAGACTCGTCCACGTCGTGCCACCGTCCCGAGTGATGTGCACGCGACCGTCGTCGGTGCCGACCCAGATCACGCCGCGCTCTAGGGCGCTGGGCGCGATGGCCACGATCGATGTGAAGTTCTCGGCGCCTGTAACGTCGTAGGTCAGGCCGCCGCTCTCGAGCTGGTTCTGCCATTCGCGATTGTTGGTGCTCAAGTCGGGGCTGATGATCTCCCAGCTCAGTCCACGGTCCGTCGACTTGTGGACGAACTGGCTGCCGTAGTAGACGGTGTTGCCGTCGAACGGATCGATGGCGATGGCGGCGTTCCAGTTGAAGCGAAGATCGACGCCCTCGTGATGTCCCGGCCGGATGTCGCGGGACTCGCCGTTCTCCAGGTTCCAGCGTCGCAGGAAGCCCTGCTGACTCATGGCATAGCCGAGGGTGGTCTGGTTCGGATCGGCCAGCACGGCGAACCCGTCGCCGCCCCCGACCCGCGTCCAATGGTGATTGCGGATCCCACCGCGCTCCCAGACCGAGCTCGGCCCACGCCACGATCCGTTGTCCTGGAAGCCGCCGATGATGTTGTACGGCGTCTCCATGTCCACGTTGATGTGGTAGTACTGGGCCAAGGGCAGGTTGCGGACGAACTTCCACGAGGCGCCGCGGTCGCGACTGATATAGACGCCGCCGTCGTTGCCCTCGTAGATGAGATCTGGGTTGTTCGGGTCGATCCACATCGCGTGATGGTCGGAGTGCACGCCGCCACGTATCAGGATGTCGAAGCTCTCGCCGCCGTCCGTCGATACGCTGACCCGGGAGTACAGGCTGTAGACGCGGTTCGGATCCTGGGGGTCGACACGAAGGTCATAGTAGTAGAACGGCCGGTTGCCGATGTTGCTGTCTGTGCTCGTCTTCCTCCACGTGTGACCTCCATCCACCGACTTGTAGAGCGCGTTCTCTTCCGCCTCGATAAGCGCGTAGACGATGTTGGGATCCGACGGCGCGATGGCCAGACCGATCCGCCCGAGCTCCCCCTCGGGAAGCCCGTCCTCGGACGTCAGCTGCTTCCAGTTGCGGCCGCCGTCCACGGTCATATATAGACCGGAGCCCGGACCGCCCGAGCGGAAGAACCACGGCCAGCGCTGGTAGTCCCACATCGCGGCGATCAGCTTGCTCGGGTTCGTGGGGTCCATCACCATGTCGCCGACACCGGTGTTCTCGTTGACGTAGAGGATCTTCGACCACGTCGCTCCGCCGTCCTCGGTCTTATAGACGCCGCGCTCGGGATTCGGCTTCCACATCGAGCCCATGGCCCCCACGTAAGCGACGTCTGGGTTCGACGGGTGGAGCGCGATGCGGTGAATACGCTCGGTGGCCTCGAGGCCCAGGTGCTCCCAGGTCCGGCCGGCGTCCATCGATTTGAACATGCCCCAACCCGTGCCCGACACGCTGTTACGCGGGTTCCCCTCACCCGTGCCGACCCAGACGATGTCGGGGCTGGCTTGGAAGACGGCGACGTTGCCGATGGCGTGGACCGGCTGATCGTCGAAGATCGGGTCGAACGTCAGCCCCCCGTTCACCGACTTCCAGACGCCACCGGTGGCGGTGCCCACGTAGACGATGTCGGGGTTCGAGACCAGAGCCTCGATGTCGGCGATCCGGCCGCTCATCGCGGCGGGGCCGACGGAGCGCGCCTTCATGCCGGCGAGCAGTTCGGGGTCGATCTGGGCGTGGAGTGGGGCGACCGCAGTCATCGAAAGCAACGCGGCGGCACCACCCATGATCAGGCGGCGGAGCATGGCAACCTCCCGTTTTCGGCTATCCGATCGTACGATTGGGGTCCACCAAACTAGGGAGCGGTGCGGCTGGTGGCCAGCGGCTGGGACCGGGCCGCGTCGAGTCGTGAGTCTAATTGAAGGGTGAGTCGGCCAGGTTCGGCAAAGAGAAAAACGGGCGGCGCCCAGCACCGCCCGTCTGTATGAGGTGAACGCAGACCGCTAGTTGCTCAAGAAGCAAATCTCGAAGGCCGGCGCCAGAAAAGCCGACAGGTGGTCCGCAGCTCGGCCGAACGCCATGAGCAAGCGGTGGAGCGCCTGTAGCTCTTCCTGAGTCAGCTCGTTACCCTGCGCGTCGGTCACAACGGGCGCTTCGACCGTGCCCGAGATCACCGCCATGAGTTGATCGCGATAACGCACCTCGCCGTTCAACTCGCCTTGATTCGCTGTGAGCTCGAACTCGATCGTCGCCGTTTCATGCCGTACGAAGAAGTACGCGCTGAATGTATCGTCGTTCGGACCCTGTCCGATCCCGCTCATCTGCAGCTGCAGCTCGAGATCCTCGGACGGCACATCGACCTTGTAGTCGAACGAAGTGCCCTCGCTCTGCGAGAAACTCATCGACAGATCGAGGTTCACCTGGGTCTCGCCGTCGGTTATGAAGCCGACGCCTGAAACCTCCAGACCGCCCACTACAAAGCCGCAAGTCACCAGGTAATCGATGTAGGTGACTCCCTCGGACACCACCACGACGCGGACTCGATTCGCGGTCGCGTCGCTCTCGTCGATGAAGTCGACGTAGCCGACCTCGGCTTCGATGACCGGTTCTTTAGTGACCGGGTTCATGGCGTAGAGTATGAAGCGAACGCCTGTCTCGGGAGCGCCCGGGCGCTCGCTGGGGACGTACTTACCTTCGATCTCATCGTAGATGAAGGTGACACCCTGATACTCGACCGGAATGACGCCGAAGAGATATGCCGACGACTGCTCCTTCGTCACCGCCAGCGCTCGAAGCGTAATCCGCTCGAGGCCTCGCGACAGCAACGGCGTCTCCAGCGTGCTGGGCTCGATCGCCGGCGCGGCGCCGAATGCCGTGCCGAACCGCCCGCCCAGAGCGTTGAAGCTCTGCAGGGCTTGGTTGTTTTCGAACGACGCGACCACCTCGTCCATCGACGCAGCGGTCTGAACCGGATCGGCGTCGCCGGACCCCACCGGGCCGGTGGTGTCCTCGTTACATGCGGCCAGGGGGAGTACCGCCAACGTCAGTAGAGCGGTCAGCCGTGACGCGACCTTCTGGAACTCGTTCACAGAACCCTCCTTCTGCAACGGCTCTCCGCGCGGGTTTCGGAAGCACTGGTGAATGAGAAGCTCGGCTTGGGGGAGGGAGTGCCCCAGCGGGCCAGGCGCGGGCGCTGGTGGGCCTCGCGCCCCTCTATAGGTGAGTTTGCCTCGAGGGGCAGAACGTTAAACGATTGGTGGCCTGTCCGCGGTTGGTCAGAGCGGCTGAGTGCGGCCGCGCCTTAGAATTTGGCCGCTGCCGGCCGCGGCCGTGACCCGTCCGTTCTCGTAAACGACCTCGCCCCTGCGGATGGTGACGAGCGGCCAACCGGTCACTTCCCAGCCTTCGAAGAGCGAGAAGCCGGCCCGCGACAACATGTCCTGAAGCTCGATCCGGCGGGTTTCGTTCGGGTCCCAAATCGTGATGTCGGCGTCGGAGTCGACGGCGATTGTCCCCTTGCGTGGATAGAGGCCGAACAGCTTAGCTGAATTCGTCGAGGTAAGCTCGACGAAGCGCTCCAGGGAAAAGCGACCTTTCACGACACCCTCGGAGAAGAGGACCGGATGCATCTCCTGCAAACCGGGGACGCCGGGTCGCAGATCTTCGATGTCGAGCGACGGATCCATCTTCTGCTCGCGGCTCCAAGCGACAGTGTCCGAGCCGAGTGTATGGACCGATCCATCTTCCAGGCCTCTCCAGAGCGCCTCGACGTCGGCCGACTCGCGCAGCGGCGGTTGGCCGACGAAGAGCGGTCCGTCGGGCTCTTGGAAACGCTCGGAAGTGAAGTGCAGATAGAGAGGACGCGTTTCGACGTATACCGGGAGCCCGCGCCGCTGTGCGTCACGGCAGATACGCAGCGGCTCCGCCGCCGATAGGTGAACGACGTAAATGGGCGCGCCTGTCGTCTCGCAGTAGGCGATGGCGCGACGCGTGGCGATGGTCTCCGCGAGTAACGGTCGGCTGCCAGCGTAGTAGCGGAGCGAACTCCTACCTTCTTCGACGAGTGTACGGGTCGCCTCGGCGATGATCGCCGGGTCCTCACAATGCACCACCGACATCATGCCCGCTTCACCGGCCTGCCGCATCACTCGGACGTAGTCTTTGAGATACTGATCGAAACTGGGTATGACCATGAAGATCTTGATGCTGGTGTGGCCCGCCTCGACCATTTCCTGTAGCCGCTCCGCGTCCAGCTCGCTCGGGTCGGTCAGAACCGGATGAAGCATGATGTCGGCGATGGCGTCCCGGCGAATGAACTTCTCGTCCCGGGCGATGCCTTCCTGAAGCGTCACGCCCTGGCCCGGGTAGGTCATGTTACCGATCGTCGTGATGCCGCCGGCCAGCGCCGCATCTGATCCGCTGGCCAGATGATCGGCGAACAGATACTGAGCTGGCGTGTCCTCGCCCTGGGTGAGGTGGGCGTGGGGATCGATCCCTCCAGGAAGCACCAGCAGTCCGCCTGCGTCGATAACTCGCTCGCCCTCCAACGTGAGGTCGGGCCCTAGCTCGACTATCGCACCGTCCCGCACCCGCACGTCCTCGACAGAGCGTCCCTCCGCCGTGACCACCCGACCGCCGCGAACCAGCAGACCGCTCTGACTCTGTTCAACCGAGCCGGCGCTGGCGTCGCGAGACCTACCGACCGCAAGCGATGCCACGCCGAGGCCGGTCTTATAGACGAAGTCGCGTCGTGAGATCCTGTCCATCGTACCCATGCTCAAGGGTTCGCCCGCGCCTGGAAATCCTATCCGGCTTGTGTTGACTGGGTGAGTCTAGCTACAAGATGGGAGTCGGAACATCGGGCTGCAATCTTTCGTTCCCTAGATGTCTTAGTCCGTACCGACATGAGCGGAGCAACCTGAGAAGAGGGCCTGCGACCATGCCCAAAGCGACGCAATCCTTCACACTGGCCATCGGATTCCTTGCCGGGGCGCAGAGCATCCCCTACCCGTCGCTGCTCGACGAAGAGAAGCTGACGTTCAAAGATGAAGAGACTCTTCGAGGCATGTTCGCGGAGGCCGGGGTCGAGCCAGGCGATACCGTGGTCACCTACTGTCACATTGGTCAGCAGGCGAGCACGGCTCGCCGCGCACCAGCGTCGAAGGAATTCGGCCCCTCGAGCTCGTACGTTCCTCCCTACGACGCCGACGATTCTTACAAACCGCGTCTGCGTTTGTAGTTACGGCGTACGCTCTAGAGTGCCCCGGCAAAACCGCTTTTCCCGCGGGCGTTCTCGCGCCCTCGTCTATCGCAAATAACTTCGGCGATCTGCAAACGTTTCCACCTAACGCGCTTTCTCTTGCGAAGTCATATTGCCCGATCCGTTTCAGCAGCCCGAACGGTAGCTGTCGACTCGGCACAGAGTTAGTCACACTCCCAACAACCCAGAACAACGAGCGGCATGACGCTTGCCCCTTCAAGGCCCCCCGTCGTTGGACACCCCATACGAGGAGGCGAAGCAGTCATGTCGTTTACCAAACTCAACAAGACCTGGGGGTTGGCGGGGACGCTGGTCTTGGGCCTGGCCGTCTGGAGCTGCGAAGGCGCCCTGGACCTCACGGGACTCGACGGATCGGGCGATCCAATTCAGCTCTCGCGCGAGATGACACTCGGTGAGCTACAGGACGCCCTGATCTCGGGAGCGGCCCGTGTCGAGATCGAGCTCATCGGCGATGGCCTGGTCGCCCACCGCGTCGTCCTCGGCTATCCCGAGGCCATACACGACGAGGAAGAGGTCGAGAGCCGAGTCACCGGGCTGGAAGTCGTCGGTGCTGACGGGATCTTGGCGCTGATGCTGGGCGATCTCACAGTGACGTTCGATCCCGAAACCCACTTCCGCGTCGGCGATGACGAGCTCGGCTTCGAGGCGTTCGTCGACCGGGTCGAGGGCATTCTTGCCGAGGACTTCGAGCCCTGGATCAAGGCGCGTCGACCCGCACCGGAGGTGCCGCAGGACCCGACCGACGCCGCGTTCCACGCTTGGGCGATCAAGCTGATGGAGGACGGTGAGGAGCACGAGCTCGAGGTCAACATCGGAGAAGGCAACTTTCAGCTCAACAGCGACCCACAAGACGGCGAGCCGGACGGCTGGCTGAACGTGCTCGGAATGAGTATCGAGCTCCGGGTCAGCGATGGCATCACGGAGTTGGCGACCAAGGAGGTCGAGTCCGACGACGAGGCCGAGTTCGAAGGTTTCGTTCATTCCGTCGACCTCGAGGCACGGACCTTCACATTCACCGATGGCACCGTAGTGAAGCTCATCGATGGGACGACGATGATCTTCGAGACGGAATTCCAGACCCAGCTGCTTTCTCTGGAAGCTGTAGATGCGGCGCTCAAGGAAGGCCACGACGTCGTGGCCTGGGGCTGCGGCGAACTGGAGAGCAAGGAGCCTCGCGTCATCGTCGCTCTCGAGCTGCGCTTCGCGATCCACGGAGATGGCGGCGGCACCGAGTACGTGGAGTTCGAAGGCTATGTCACGTCGGTGAACTTCGACGACGGTTCCTTTACCCTCACCAACGGGACGATCGTCAAGATCAGGGAACACACCGAGCTAATTACCCAGGGTGACGGCGAGCTACTCGGCTCGCTGGAGGAGGTCGACGCCGCACTGATGGCGGGCTACGAAGTCATCGCCTGGGGCGCCGGCGAGGTCGAGAGCGCGGAGCCTTTGACGATCATCGCCTGCGAGATGCGCTTTCTGCTCAAGAGCAGCGGTGGCGAGCTCGAGGGTTTCGAGGGCCATGTCAACACCGTCGACCTGGAGGGATTCGGTTCCTTCACGCTGACCAACGGAACGGTCGTCCACATGCTGGAAGGGACGATGATCAAACAAGCGGAACAGGGTGAGTCGCTAATGTCGCTGGCCGCCGTACAAGAGGCGCGGCAAGGCGGCAACGACGTGATTGCATGGGGTGAGGGAGAACTGGAAGGCACTGAGCCGCGGACGATATCGGCGCTCAAGGTGTTTTTCGTCTTAGCGAATTGATCCGCATCCGCGTCGCCTGACGAGGGCGAGGGGCCTTGGCTCCTCGCCCTTTTCTTTGCTGTTACGGTTATGGCGTAGGCGCATCCAAGCCCACAGATTGCACAATGAAGATGGAGATGAAGATGAAGACGGAGATGAAGAAGAGATGTTGCCCCATCTACGGATCCGGAGTCTGCCATGCCTGAGAAGGTGAACTTGGCGCAGAAGTTTTCTCAGTTCGACGATCACTGGAGCCCGAAGATCGTCGGTGAGCTCAACGACTTCCACGTGAAGCTGGCGAAAATCAAAGGTGAGTTCTTCTGGCACCACCACGAAGATGAAGATGAGCTCTTCCTGGTGATCAAAGGCCGTCTTCAAATGCGACTGAGGGACGGCGACATCTGGGTGGAGGAAGGCGAGTTTATCGTCATCCCGCGTGGCATGGAGCACCTGCCGGTCGCCGACGAGGAGACCCACTTACTACTATTCGAGCGCAAGTCCACGCTCAACACCGGAAATATCCGCAACGAGCGGACGGTTGAAGAGCTCGAGCGCATTTAGGCACCGCAGCTCGGGCAGCTTCAGTCGCCGACACCGCTGGCGCCGACTTCCTCCGGACCTTCCGTCCGGCCTGCACGCTCCGTGTGAGCGGCACCCGGCACGGCGGCTTTTCCCGTCACGGCAACCGCGAGCGTGCCGGCGATGACCAGCAACGAACCC
>JBDHAI010000021.1:0-15470 GCA_039588155.1 Gemmatimonadota bacterium
GAGGCATGTGGTCGGGGTCCCCGATGCGGCGTGTCGCCGGTCGTAGTCGGTTTGGTGACACGTAACGCAGTCCTCATCGCCTGCCGCGTTGAACAGAGGGTCGAAGGTGACCGGATCGTGACAGGACGTGCAGGGGATCTGCTGATGTCGGCCCGAGAGCGCGAATCCGCCCGTGATCTGTGTGTGGTCAAACGTGACGGCCGACCAGGGGCCGTCGACGCTGTGACAATCCGTGCAGCCCGTCGGGATACCGCTGCCCGCATGCTGCAAGTCATACTCGGATTGGTGACAGAGAATGCAGTTCGTCTCGTTCTTGGTGATGAAGATCGGAGTTCCGTCCGGCCGGTGGCAGTCGAGGCATGCCAGCTGGCTATGGACGCCGATCAGGGCGAACCCGCCCGATACTTGAGCGTGGTCAAACGTCACGTTCGACCAGGGGCCGTCGACGGTGTGACAGTCAGCACACGCCGTCGGTGTACCCGTGCCGGCGTGCTGTGAGTCGTAATCGTTCTGGTGACATGTGATGCAGTCATTCTCGTCCGCCGGGTGCCAGAACGGCGCGTCGTTGTTGTTCACGTCGTGGCAGTAGCTGCACCCCAGCGCCGCGTGGGCCCCGATCAGGTCAAAACCGCCCGAGACGATCCCGTGGTCGAAGTTAACCACGCCCCAGCCTTCATTCGTATGGCAATTCAGGCAGGCGGTTGGAATGCCAGTGCCGCCATGCTGCCGCTCGTAATCGTCCAAGTGGCAGGTGAAGCACTCTTCTTGATTGGCGCCTAGGAAGAGCGGGGCACCCGTAACGCCGTCGTGACACGACGTACATTCGATCTCCTGGTGGCGGCCGAGAAGCTCAAAACCACCAGAGGCCGCCGCGTGCTCGAAGGTCACACTGTCCCAAGCAATCTGACTATGACAGTCGGAGCACGCAGTGGGAAATCCACTTCCGGCGTGGATCGAATCGTAGGCCTCCAGGTGACAACCGACGCAATCGTTCTGGTCGGCCACGTCCCAATAGGACGTGCCGCCCTGCACGTTCAGCTGGTGACAGTCCTCACATAAGAGAGGCGCGTGCGCGTCGACTAGCGCGTAGCCATCCGACGCTCGCTTATGGTCGACGCTGACGAACCCGTGGCGATCGTCGTCCGGATCGCGGTTCATTAGGTGGCAGGCGGGACAAGCTTTCAGCGGGAAGCCGGTGCTGGAGTGACCGGCGGACCTGTGACAGCCACCGCAGTGGTTCTGAAGGATCATCAGGGGATCGACCGTGATGAGAGCGCTGTCGACGCCCCCGGCCGCGCTCGCCACGATGCTGGCGTGGCCGATGCCCCTCGCCCTAACCAGGCCGTTGCCGTCAACATCTGCAACCGTCGTGTCAGAGGAAGCCCACGAGAACGGGGCATCCTCGAGCTGCGCGCCGAGCTCGTCGAACGCGAAGCCTATGAGCTGAACCGTGTCGCCGATGCTTACCAGCATCCCGATCTCCGGCCAGACTTCGACCCGCGGGCCGCCCTGGGGTCCGACACCGTCGTCTCCGCAAGCCTGAATCGAGACAGCGATCAGCAATCCGGCCGCGACCCCGCGCAGTGGACGGTGCCATGTGGAAACGTGGCGCTGAATGCGGGTCACCGGATGACTCATGTCCCTCTCGTAGACGACATTCGCCTGGATGAAGAGAATGCCACGCCCGTTTCCTCCGCTTGCACGGTCGGCCTTGCCGAGGAAGCGCAGCTCTAATCGGCAGTAACCGGGCTCGGGCGCGTATTGCCTGTCAATTATCGGGCCGCCGAGATGACGGCCAAAGGCTCTGGTTCGCAAGGCTGCCGACGGCGCACGCATATGGCTTCGAGCCCGGTCCTTCGAGTTCAGCACGGGCCAGTCGCAAACGCGCAAAACATTTCAGGTGCTGTGAAAGGTGTTCAGCGGAACACGGTTTGCGGGTTCGGGGGCACCGGCGCGGCCCCCGGCGGTCCGCCGTGTCAACTACTCAATCTGTGAAAAGATTTCAGCCTATGAGCATATGACGCCGAGTCAAACTGGTATCCCGCACAACAGGAACCCGCTCAGCGTTGGCGTGGCTGGGATATTTCTTCGCATCGGGTCGGCATATGCCTTGCACACCGCTCAGGAATCTCGCTACTACGGCCGACGGGAAAAGGTGTAGCGAGGCGATACAACTGAACCGAAACGAAACACCCTCGTCGCAGGTGCGGTCGCGAGTGGAGCGGGAGCTGCCGCAAACACCGAGAACGCCGTGTGAGAGCAAGAGCGTGATTCTACAGACTGCCACCGTTGATGGTACAACCATCGACGATCTGACCGGAAAGCTGGTTCTGCTGATCGAGGAGAACCAGCCCTGGCAGCATGTCGACGTCATGAATCGTGAGCTCGCTGCAAAGGTCCGGGCTTACGTTCGCTACCTTCGCAGCTCAGAGTTTGAGGACGAGCACGACCTCCGGCCCAGCGACTGCATCGTACGTCTGGTCAGCGCCGAACGGCCAGGAGAAGCGACGCTCGAGCTGTTAGAGCGCATCTGCTACGAGCTCGGGAAGCACGATATCGAGTTCGAGTACACCGTCGCCGGCCACCTGGCTCCCCCTCTCCTGGCGTCCGCTTACCCGAAATCCGCGACATCACCGAAGTCGCGGAACGGTGGATCGAAAGAGTCGCCGAGCGACGCGACCAAGCCGACAAGCGACTCAGCGATATGGGCACAGACGCAGCCCGCGCCCCGATCTCACGACGCCGTGAGCTCGAACATAAAGCCTCGCCGGAACGGCAACGGCTCGGATGTACACGGTAATCATCTCGAACCTGCTGGCGCCGTAGCGATTCCGCTCAAAGCGCCGCCGGCGCCTCGTGAGCAGGCAAGACCGAGTGTGACCGAACCGGTAAAGGAAACCGCTGTCTCCAGGCCGGTCGAAATCACCGCGCCAGAGCGCACTCGGAGGGCGGTAACCGTTCGGATCGCGCTGCTAGTTACCTGGCTGGCAGTCGCCGGCTCCGCCACGCTGTGGGGGCTCGAGTACTACCTGATGCCTATGCAGGAGAGGGCGTACTCGGAGCTCCACGAGATGTTCAAGCCCAACGGGACAGTCGGGCTCTGGTACGGCATCATCGGCAGCCTGATGATCATCAACGGCACAGCGCTGTACTCGTTGAGGAAGCGGCTCGCCTTTCTCCGGCGAGCCGGGCGGCTCACCCACTGGCTCCAGTTCCACATCTTCTTGTGCACGCTGGGGCCGTACCTCGTTGTGGTGCACACCAGTTTCAAGTTCGGTGGCATCGCCTCCATCGCCTTTTGGAGCATGGTGGCCGTAGTAGCAAGCGGTGTGCTCGGGCGCTACCTCTTCTTGCATATCCCCAGGAACATCACCAGTCGTCGTGCCTTGCTGCAGGCTGTACATGACCGTCAGCGAGCAATCGCAGACGGGCTTACAGCAAGGGCGAGCATCAAGGCCAGTGCTCTCGATCAGGTCCTCGCACTAGGGCGACAGCGAAAGCCGCAGGGCCTGGCGCACGCTTTGGCTCTCAGCATCCACAACCAGGTGAGCATGCGATCGCTCAAGCGCAAGATCGACGCCCGCTTGGCTCTGGCCGGGATGGCGGCAGCCGACCGGGAGCAGGCCACGAAACTGGTGCTCAAACAGATCGAACTGGAGCAACATATCGGTTTGCTCGAGCCATTCCAAAAGATGTTCGCATACTGGCACGTTGCCCACTTGCCAACATCGACCCTCATGGTCGTGGTCATGTTCTTGCACATCATCGTCGCAGCGCTGTTCGGGTACGCGAGGTTCGTTTAGCGAAGGCTAACATGAAGCGACTGATTCCGACGGTGTCGACCGTCGTCGCGGCGACGGCGCTATCCCTTGCGATCTACTTGAGCACCGGCGATAGACGGCAAGCCCCGCAGGCGGTCAATCTCCGAGTAAGCTCCGGCTCGGAGATCACGCCGCTCGACCCCCATGCAAGATCGAGCAAGAGCAATGTGAGCGCCGGCTTCCATGCCCGGCTCGAGTCATTGAAACTGCACCTCGCCGCCGCTCCCAACGATACCGCGCTACTCATAGGCACGGCTCGACTGCTCGACGATGCACACCAGCCGGGCGAGGCGATCACCTACTACGAGCGGTACTTGGCAGTAGATCCGGAGAGTCGGCAGGTGTGGCTGGACGTAGCGAATGCCTATGCAGCGCTAGGTCGTTGGGAGAAGGCTCTCAAGGCGACGGAGTCCGTCTTGAAGATCAAGCCCGACGACCTGGCAGCCATGTACAACCTGGGAGCGATCTACGCCAACATGGGGAGGTACGAGGAAGCTCGGAGCTGGTGGGAGAGGGTGCGGGGGCATCCCGACGGCTCACTCGCCGACAGAGCTGCGGCCTCCCTCGAGAGACTCCCGAATCGAGCCAGATGATCCGCGGCCACCCAGGCAGCAGCCTAAGTCGGGCTGCCGGTGTTCGCATGCGTTCACTCTTGGCAGTAGCGGCCTTGATCGCGGCGGTGCTCACTCCAACGCGCGAAAGTAACGCCCAGTTCATCTCTCCGGGCAAGTTGACGGAGGCTCATTCGCACCTGACCGGAATGAGAAAGTGCACGCAGTGCCACGAGCTCGGCAATCCAGGCGCGGCCAAGGACAAATGCGTGGAGTGTCACGTTCCACTGCAGAACCGGTTGAACGAACAGCTTGGACTACACGCGACCATCGAGGAAGAGGATTGTGCCAAGTGTCATAAGGAACACTTCGGTCTTGATTTCGACATGGTTCGATTCGACACAGCCAGCTTCGAGCACAACGTGAAGACCGGATACGAACTGGTGGAGAGTCATGCCGAGGCCGAATGCCGGAGCTGTCACAAGGCGGATCTCGTCGAGGCAGCGGACGTCCGCGATTTCAAGGGACAGCATGCAGCTCTGGATAAGACGTGGCTGGGGCTGGGAACGACTTGCACCGGATGTCACGCGCCCGAGGCCCCTCACGAGGGTCAATTCGGGGATACTAGCTGCGACGAATGTCACGCGGTGACCACCTGGGAGGAAGCCGTGTTGTTCGATCACGACGAGTCGCGGTTTCGACTGATCGGCAAGCACCGCGATGTGGCCTGCGAGGATTGCCACAAACCGATCCGCAACGCCCAGCGTGAAGAGTACATCCAGTACGTACGGACGGAATTCGATCGTTGCCAGGACTGCCATGAAGACGAGCACGAAGGCGAACGGGGAGAGGACTGCACGGAATGCCACGTCAATGCCGGCTGGCACCGCATCAAACGCTATACATTCGAAGATCGCTGGGATCATTCCACCACCGAATTCGAGCTGGTGGGCCACCATGCCGAGGCCGAATGCTCCACCTGTCACGGGAAGCCGCCCAAGCGAGACGAAGAGGTGGAGATTCGATTTGTCGCTAAAACGCTCGATTTCACTTATCCGCGCCCGGTAGCCGAGGATTGTGTCTCCTGTCACCGTGACTACCACCGCGGAGTGTTCGAAGAGTCACCCGGTGGAATCGTATGTGACGACTGCCATAACGAACACGATTGGCTTCCCGCCGATTACGATGTCGAACGCCACAATGAGGACTCACCCTTCGCATTGGAGGGAGCACACGTCACGACTCCCTGCTTTCTCTGTCACCCGGAACCGGACGACGGTCAGGAGGCAGCGCAGTTCGCTATCGAGGAGCAGGACTGCGTGAGTTGCCACGCGGAAGACGATTCTCACCAGGACCAGTTCACCGACCAGCCGTGTGAGGATTGCCACGATAGCAGCGCCTTTCTCATTCCCGACTACGATCACTCCGAAACAGAGTTCCCCTTGGATGGCAAACATGAAAACGTCGCCTGCGCCTCTTGCCATCCGGAAGAGGCTGTTGTCGGAGGAGACCCCTTCGTCCGCTACAAACCCCTGGACACCGATTGCAGGGACTGCCACGGGGGCGACTGATGCGTGGAACGCCAGCGCTGGTTCTCAGTTTGCTGCTGCTGGCCGCTTGGGCCAGCCGGGCCTCACCTCAGGAAGCGAATGTAGACAGCCCGCACGGCGAGCTGGCCTGGGACTTGGACTGCAGCGCGTGCCATTCTCCGGACGGGTGGTCTCCGGTAAAGGCCGAGATGGAATTCGACCACGACGAGGATACCGCGTTCCCACTACTCGGGCGCCATACGGAAACGACATGCGGCGCTTGTCACCTCGGCTTGCGCTTTGACGAGCCCCGGGTGAGCACCTGGGACTGTGGAGCGTGCCATGTCGATGTTCACCTCGGGAATTTCACGGACAACTGTGCAGGGTGTCACAACGCTCTATCGTTCAACGACGTGGTCGGTTTGTCGATTCATGCCAGAACAGCATTTCCACTAACCGGCGCTCATCTCCAGCTGACTTGCGAGAGCTGCCATATCGATGACCGAGGCGGTGCGTACAGCGCGCTGGACTCCGACTGTCGCTCGTGTCACACGGTGGACTACGAGGGCTCTCTGTCCATCGACCACATGGCACTGAGCTTCTCTACAAATTGCGAGGACTGCCATAACACGCTGGGCTGGGGTGGCGGACCATTCAATCACCTCGCAGCGTCCGGCAGCTTCGATCTCCTCGGCACGCACACGTTCCTGAGGTGTGAGGCTTGCCACGTCATGCCCGGCTTTGCAACCCGACACGAGCCAGCCGGGCAGAACGATTGCTACGCCTGCCACCAGCAAGACTATCAGGCCAAACATGCAAGCAGCGGCTTCCCGACCGAGTGCCTTCAGTGCCACGACCAAAACGATTGGGAAGCCGCAGTGATTCTAGCGGTGGAACACGACGCGATCTTTCCCATCTTCTCGGGTCCGCACGAAGGTAGCTGGATGGACGACTGCGGCGTCTGTCATACCGTGCCGAACAACCAGCAGGTCTTCAGCTGCCTCAACTGCCACGAGCATGCGCAGGATCAGATGGATCAGAAGCATCTCAGGGTGGATGGCTACGCCTACGTCAGTACGCTGTGTTACGACTGCCACCCCAGCGGCAAGAAGGAAGGATGACTAAGAGGAAGCGGGAGGCGCCGGCGCGACTGTTCTTGCTGGCCGTGGGCCTTGCCGTACTGAGCTTGCTCGGCTCAGAGGCGGTGGCGCAAGAGCAGCGAGTCACTGTCGTGGTCGAGTATGTCGCCGGAGCCACTCTCTATATTGACGCGGGGGCCGAGGGCGGCATCAGCGCGGAGGACACGCTCTACGTGTACGACCAGAGCGACGGCGCGTTGCTAGGCGCACTTCGGGTAATGAGCAGTTCGCGCGGCAGATCGGTGGTCACGTTCGCCAGCGATCCATTCCCGATCACCCGAGGCGAGGTTCTGGAGATCTCGTTCATACCGGTTGCCTTGCCGGCCGAACCGGAAATTCCCGAGACTGAGGGGCGCAGCCGGATAGCGTCGAAGCGGTCTGCACGGGTCGATGGCCGCCTGTCGCTAAGCCTTAACGCGCTGCAATCGACGACCGCGGGCAGAGTGGTGGGGCTCGAGCCCATCCACCGGACGTTCACAACGCCGACGATGCGTCTGAGGTTGGCCGCGACCCATCTCCCGGGTGACGTCACGTTTCGAACGAATCTGCGCACCGGAGCTCGCCTAAGTTCCGACGATCTGATTCAGCCGCCAGAGACATTCCGCATCTATCAGTTGAGTCTCGAGAAGAGCCTCCGAGGCTTTCCGCTCTTCGTGAGGTTGGGGCGATTTCATAATCCGTTCGAACGATACAGCGGCTATTGGGACGGGTTGCTCGTCAGGGTTGGAGGAGACGAGGGGCTGGGAGTCGGCGTCGCTGCCGGATTCCATCCCGACCGACTCAACGAAGACTTCAACACCGAGCTGCCGAAAGCCAGCGCCTTCCTCAATTACAGGTACAGGAGCCGGCTAATCGGCTACCGCGTGGATGCTTCCGTCCATCACATCCAACCACGGGACGGACTGACCCAGAGCACCTACGTCGGACTCTCACAGCGATTGCGGTGGGATGGATGGCTCTTGACTCAAGATCTGCAGGTGGATCGTCACCCGACCACCGGAATCTGGAGAATCGCACAGCTCCTGGTTAGAACGGCGGTTCCCGTTCACAGGGTATTGGAACTCTACGGGCGATACTCTCTGCGACGGCCGTCACTTTCGCCGCTCGATAGCCTGGTTTCCCGAAGACGTGAACAAGCGGGGCTCGGTCTAATGCTCCGGCTATGGAATGGAAGCATTGGTGGCGACGTGACGGCAACGCGACTCGAGTCCGCGGAAACCGGTTACACTTACTCTTCGTTCCTCAGCTTCCCACGCACCATGCTGCTGGACCTGGGATTCAGCGGCTCGACCAGCTATTGGACTCTGAGCTCGGCGAAGACGCTCTACCTGTCAGGAGGGGTCACGCGTTTCATCGGCCGGGCGCAGGCGCGCGCCTCTTACCACCGATACACCACCAAGAGTGTCGGAACCGAGTTGTTGACGCAGGGAGGTGAGCTCGGGTTCGCCATCCCGCTCCGCCGGCGTCTCTTCGCGACATTGCGAGCCGTTGTATCACGAAGCGAGAACTTGAGCAGCAACAGCCTGGACGCTCAGCTATGGATGACTTTCTAATGGACAGCCTCACTCTCCCCGTCTGGGTCGTCTACGCCGTACTGCTCGTCGTCACGGGCGTTCCCTTCCTTTGGGCCTATCGCAGGCGCGAGCGGAAGACGCGGGAAGCGGAACTGGAGGCCGAGAAGTACGGTTTGAAGGAGCCGGCCACTCTATACCCAATCGTAGACCCGTACCGCTGTATCGGCATTGGCAACTGCGTCAAGGTTTGTCCAGAGCCGAACGTGCTCGGCATGCGCGCCGGCCAGGCGATCGCCGTGGCACCCGCTCGCTGCATAGGACACGGGCTGTGCGAGCGGGTCTGCCCGGTCGACGCGATCAAGCTCGTATTCGGAACGGCCACGCGTGGAGTGGACATCCCACGTGTGAAAGAGAATTTCGAGACCAACGTGCCGGGCATTTATGTCATCGGCGAGTTGGGCGGGATGGGGCTGATCCATGCCGCGTTCGAGCAGGGCCGACAGGTTATCGACGGTATCATCAACGAAAAAAGATCCGGACCGGCTGATGCGCTCGACGTCCTGATCGTAGGCTGCGGCCCAGCCGGCTTGTCCGCGTCTGTGAACTGCATCCAACGCAAGATGAAGTTCGTGACCATAGACAAGGAGGAGGCTATCGGAGGCGCCGTCAGGCACTACCCTCGTAAGAAGCTCGTGATGACATACCCGGTGAAGATCTCCGGCTACGGCAAGCTCCGCATCCGCGAAATACAGAAAGAGGAGCTGATCGAGCTATGGGAGGACGTTGCCGCTAAGGTCGGGTTGAAGGTTAACGCCGGCGAGACAGTGAGCGAAGTGAAGTGGCAACCCAGCGGCTGGTTCGACGTCACCACCGACAAAGCAACGTACAAGACGAAGCGAGTGATCATCGCCATCGGTCGCCGTGGTGTGCCAAGGAAACTGAACGTACCCGGCGAGGATTCGCCGAAGGTTGCCTACACTCTGAAAGAACCTGAGCAGTTCCAAAACGACAAGGTCACCGTGGTCGGAGGCGGAGATTCCGCTATCGAGGCGGCCTTGGCCCTGTCGGAGCAGCCCGGGAACGCCGTTCGGATCTCTTATCGGAAGGATCGCTTCTCCCGTATCAAGCCGATGAACCACCAGCGGATACAGGACGCCATCTCGCAACGCCGAGTCGAGGTTCTGTGGTCGACCAGTCTGAGGGCGATCGAGTCAGACGCTGTGGTCTACGGGAACGGGAAAAGCGACACTGTGCGAATCGCCAACGACTACGTCTTCGTTTTTATCGGCGGCGAGCTACCCACCAAATTCCTGAAGTCCTGCGGGATACAGATCGACACTAAGTTCGGCCAACCGTAAACGACACTCGTTCCGTCGAAAGCCGCGCCCAGATCGAGACCTCCCACATTCGCAGTTCCATGAAGGATTCCCCCAAGCACGCCTAAGCTCCAACCGTCGCGGCGACCCCTGTGAACCCTTCCCGAGAATCTGTATCTTGGGACACGTCAAAATGGCTGGCACTGAAACCTCGCCTCCGACCGGCCGTAGTGTGTTCTAGACAACCTGCAACCCTGTTAAGCAGGCAGCTGTCCAACTTGAGTGGGAACGGGACCGCGAGTATAGACGGGCAGGTGGGAGCCCGGATCCTGTAGACGCCATAACAAGCCGAAGAGTCAGTCGAGGTAGCAGCATGAAACGACGGACCAAGTTGATCCTCGGGGTCATCGTCGTCGTGGGTGCCGCGGGTGGCGCGTTCGCCGCGGTGAGCAACGGCGGTTCGAGCGACGACGAGATCAAGACCGTCGACGTCGAGCGCGGCGAGATCGTCGAGAAGGCGCTCGCCGTAGGGCGCATCGAGCCCGAGATCGAGGTCAGCGTCAAGTCGAAGATCTCCGGGGTCGTCAGCAAGGAATTCGCAGATGTCGGCGATTTCGTGCGAGCCGGCGATCTGCTACTCGAGATCAAGCCCACCCCGACGCCGCTGGAGCTGGTCGAAACACGGCGCCAGCTCGAGATCCGCCAGCTCGAGCTCGAGAACCACCGCAAGGACCTGGCTCGCAAGCGCCAACTTCTAGACCAGGGACTCATCCCGCAGGACCAGTTCGACCTCGCCGAGCGCACGTTCGGCGAAGCCGAGCTCAACGTGAAGCTGGCGCGTGAGCGGCTGGCGTTGCTCGAGGAAGGTCGGGTCCAGACGTCCGACCAGAGCATCGAGGCCGTGGTAAAGTCGCCCATCGACGGATTCATCCTGGAGAAGAACGTCGAGATCGGTGACCCGGTCACGCCGCTCAACCCCTATCAAGAGGGTACGGTGCTCATGACGATGGCGGAGATGAGCGCCCTCATCTTCCGCGGCACCGTCGACGAGATCGATGTCGGTAAGCTGACTGAGGGAATGCCGGTCGAGATCAAGGTCGGCGCCCTACCCGGTGTGGAAGTGACGGGCGTGCTGTCAAAGATCTCACTGAAGGCGCGCACCGAGGACAATGCCACCGTCTTCCCCATCGAGATAGAGCTCGAGAGGTCGAACGGCGTCGTACTGAGGGCCGGTTACTCCGCCAACGCCGATGTCATCATCGACCGGCGCAAGAACGTCCTGATGATTCCCGAACGTTTGCTCAGCGTTTCTGACGACACCGCGAGGGTGACGGTGCTGCTGGGAGACAGCTCGCAAGAGGAGCGAATCGTAGAGACCGGGCTGAGCGATGCGATCAATATCGAAGTCCTCTCGGGGCTCGCGGAAGGCGAGAAGGTGGTCGAGCCACCGCCGCGGGAGATTGAGTGAAGCCTAAGGAGTCAAGAGTAAAAGGTAAACAGTGAAAGGTGGACGCGAAGCGAGGACCGACTCTTCACTCTTCACTCTTCACTCTTCACTTTTCACCCGTCACTCGGTCTAGAGCTCGGGTCACGAACGAATGAGGATCTTCGGTAGCTTCAAAGACTTCCTCCACGACATCCGAACCCAACGGCTCCGGACGTTCCTCACCATCATGGGCATCACCTGGGGGACCGTAGCGGTTATCGTGTTGCTGGCATTTGGCGTCGGGATGGAGAAACAGACCCGCAAGCGTATGCACGGGCTCGGCGAACGGATCGTCATCCTTTTCGGCAACCGAACCACAAAATCGTACGCAGGGTTCCCCGAGGGCCGCTACATCCGCTTTCAGGAAGAGGACGTCGCACTGCTCCAGCAGGAGATACCCGACATAGTCGAAATCAGCCCCGAGTACAGCACGTGGAGCGTACCGGTGCGGCGCGGCCGAAACAGCGCGAACCCGAACGTTACCGGCGTCTATCCGATTTACGGCGAGATGCGAAACGAGATCGCCGACTGGGGTGGCCGCTTCATCTCGCAAGCCGATATGGACGAGCGGCGCCGGGTGGCGTTCCTCGGAAACGAACTGGAAGAACTGCTCTTCGAGGGCGAGGACGCGGTGGGCCAGAAAGTATTCGTCGGCGAAGTACCCTTTACGGTCGTCGGTGTGCTGAAAGAGAAACAGCAGAACTCGTCGTACAACTCGAGAGACCGCGACCGCGTGTTCATCCCTGCGAGCACGCACAAGGCCATCTTTGGGCAGCGCTACATTCAAAACATCATCTATCGTACCCGGAGCCCCGATGTGGTCAAAGCAGTCGAACGGCGTGTCAACGAAGTGCTCGGCCGCAAGTACCGCTATGACCCTACTGACGAGGACGCCATCTGGGAATGGGACACCAGCGAATTCGAAGCGATCATCGACAAAATATTCATTGGCATGAACGCCTTCCTAGGAGTCGTCGGGGCATTCACACTGACGGTCGGCGGCATCGGGGTGGCCAACATCATGTATATCGTCGTCAAAGAGCGCACCCGTGAGATCGGCATTCGGCGCTCGATGGGCGCACGCAAACGCGACATCATGTTGCAGTTCCTCGGACAGACGTTCGTCGTCGTCGGCGCCGGTGCCGTGCTGGGTTTCCTGGTCTCGTTGGCCCTGGTCAAGGTGGGGCAGCTGATGCCCCTCAAGGAATACATCGGTGTTCCCACGATATCGCCGATGGTCGCCATCGCGACGGTGACGCTCCTGACCTTAGTGGCCTTGCTGGCCGGTTATTTCCCGGCGCGGAAAGCGGCGAATCTGGATCCGGTGGAATGCCTGAGGCACTGAGGGGAAGAGGTGGATTGAAGAGTGAAGAGTGAAGGGTGAAGAGTAAAGAGTAGTATTTCCGTGACTTGGTAACCGACAACCGAAAAATGTGGCGCATACTGCTCGCAGAGTTCCTCGGTGACCTGAAGACGCAGAAGACACGCGTTCTTCTGACGATGTTCGCCATTACCTGGGGTACGATATCGGTCGTGCTGCTGCTGGCCTTCGGTGAGGGACTTCGTCATTCCATCGTCAAAGGCCTGCTGAACGCCGGCGAGCGCATGTTCATGGTCTACGGTGGCACCACGAGCGAGGAATTCGAGGGTCTGCCGAAAGGCCGGCGAATCCGTCTGAGCGAGGAAGATCTCGAGCTGATCCAGCGCTCCATCGAGGAGATCGACCTGGCCAGCCCGTCCTATGGGCGCTGGGGCACCACACTCGAAGTCGGTGAGAACAAGACGACTACCTATATGGAGGGTGTCTATCCCGCTTTCATGGACATGCGCCGTATGTATCCACAGGCGCGAAGTCGTTTCATTAATCAGCGTGACCTGGACGAAAAACGCAGGGTTCTCTTCCTGGGAAACGAGATTGCCGAGGAGCTATTCGGCACTGAAGACCCTGTCGGCAAGATTGTAATGCTGGACGACCTGCCGTTCACTGTAGTGGGGGTCATGCAGAAGAAGTTCCAGGACAGCATGAACAACGGCCCGGACTCAGACCGAGCCATCATTCCGGCATCGACCTTCAAGACTGTATACGGTCACCGCTACGTCAGCCATCTGCTGCTGCGGCCCAGGGATCCTGGGCGCGCCGAGTACGTGAAATCGGAGCTCTTCCGGGTGATGGGCGCGCGTTACAAATTCGATCCCGACGACGAGCGTGCACTACCCATGTGGGATTTTATCGAGGACGAGAAGCTGAGCAATCAGATCGCCCTCGGCATCGAGATATTCCTCGGGCTCGTCGGCGGTTTCACCCTACTGGTGGCTGGGATCGGGGTCGCCAACATCATGTATGTCGTTGTGAGAGAGCGCACGAAAGAGATCGGCATCAAACGCTCCATCGGTGCTCGCAAGCGCCATATCATGAGCCAGTTCATCTTCGAAGCGCTGGCTCTCACGCTCGTCGGTGGCGCCATCGGCCTCGCCTTCTCCTCTGGGACCGTCTTGCTGGTCGACAGTCTCCCGGCCGACGACGGTGCGATGGTCTATCTGGCCAACCCCAAGCTGTCCTGGCCTATCGCCGCCGTGTGCGTGGCGACCCTGATCGTGATCGGCCTGACCGCCGGGGTGCTGCCGGCACGTCGCGCGGCCAAGATCGATCCCGTCGAGGCACTGCGCTATGAGTGAGCGGCCGGCTTACGGTCAGCTGGCCTCCACCAATCGGTAGACGTTGCCGTTGCTCGAAGTGATGTAGAGCTCACCGCTCGCATCCTCGCCGAACGAAAAGACGTTTCCCAGCTCACCCACATCCCAGCTGCGTGCGTCCGAAATCGAAGCGCCGTCGAAGCGGAAGCTGCGCAGAAAGCCCGAGCAGTAGTCGGAGTAGAAGTAAGCGCCCTGGATGTCGGGGATCGCTGCTCCCCGATAAACGTAGCCGCCCGTGACGGAGCAACCCGCCGAGTGACTGTATTCGGTCGCCGGCAGAACGAGCCCGGTCTGATCGCAAGGGTTGGTGGCGAAACAGTGGGCGCCCTCCATTGTAACCCAGCCGTAGTTGAGACCTCCGGCCGTAGCTGATGTCGCGTTGACTTCTTCCCACGTGTTTTGACCCACATCCGCGATATAGAGGTGTCCCGCCGTCCGATCGAACGAAAAACGCCATGGGTTACGAAGGCCGTAGCCCCAGATCTCATCGGCGCCGGCCTCTCCCACAAAGGGGTTGTCCGCTGGAGAGGCATAGGGATCGCCGCCGTCCACATCGATGCGTAGGAGGGCACCCAGAAGGGTGTTGATGTTCTGACCCTGCCCTTGCGGGTCACCACCGCTGCCGCCATCGCCCATCCCGATATAGAGCATGCCATCCGGCCCGAAGACGATCAGGCCGCCATTGTGATTGGAGAACGGCTGCTGAACCGAGAGGATCAGCTTGGCCGAGTTTGCATCGGCGAGATTAGGATCGCCAGTGACCGAGTAACGCTCGACCTTCGTGTCGCCACCGTCGTCCGTGTAATTGACGTAGAAGAAGCCGTTGCTCGCGTATTCCGGGTGAAAAGCCAAGCTCAGCAGCCCCCGCTCGCCTCCACTCCTCACGCGATCGCTGATATCGAGGAACGGCGTGCCCAACAGTTGCCCGTCTTCAATGATGCGAATTCGGCCCGCCTGTTCGACGACGAAGAGGCGTGGATCACCTGTGGGGGCCGTCAGGTAGAGTGGCCTACTCAAACCGCTGGCCACGACTTGGGCGGCTAGACCGAAACTCTCGACCGGGGGATTGGGGTCGTTGGCACCGTTCCCGTTCTCAGCAGGCTCGGTGGAATTCGCGCAACTCACTATCACCACCGTTACTGGGATCAGCAACGTCGCAGCCGCGGTCATCAGACGCCTCATGAAATCTCCTTCGATGTGCAGGAACCAGATTATGGAACGAGGGATATTGTCTACCCCAGAGGGCGGCCTGAGTGCCAATCGCGTGGCTTTACTGAGCCTCGAGCTTCGTATCGCCCATCAGCTTCCCGAGCACGATGAGCTGGACGCAGATTACGAGCACGAGGGTCGCCCAGCCTGCGATTTCCCACCAGCCCTCGAGCCCCAGCACGCCGTAGACGATCGCCGCGAGGGCAAGCAC
>JBDHAI010000022.1:0-15430 GCA_039588155.1 Gemmatimonadota bacterium
CATGCAAAGGTGGTGGATCCAGCGGGCCGTCTGCAGACCCCCAAACAGCGGCAGCAGGGCCGCGAAGACGCGCATCGGCGAGCCCACGCCGACGTTGACCGCAAACATAGAATAGCCGGTGAGCGCGGCCAGGATGCAGACGGCGTAGACCCCCATATACGTCATACCCGCTAGGGGATTGTGGCCGACGAACCGCGGCGTGACCGCACGGAATAGGAAATAGAACTTGACCCACTCCCACGTCTTCCTCCATCGGCCCTTGCTCGTCGGAACCATCTGGTTCCACCGAGCGTAGCGATTACCGACGAACATCCACACGATCCGGGCGATCTCCGACAAACTGAAGACGATCGCGGCGAAGAAGTGGATCGCCAGAACCGTCCCCATCACGAACTCCTGTCCGGCGGGGTTGGGGGCGACGATGAACGGGTGCCCGATGTAGAATCCCGTTATCGCCAGCACCGTGATGGCGGTGGCCAGCAGCCAGTGCGTGAGGCGGACCGGCAGATCCCAGACGTACACTCGGGTGAGTTGGGGCTGAGCGGCCGTGAGCGGTGGAGCCGCGGTACTCATTGGACCCTCACTTTCACCAGCTCGCGGCCCGCTCGGTCCACGACATGGACGCCGCACGCCATGCAAGGATCAAACGAATGCACGGTTCTCAGGATTTCGAGAGGCTGTTCGGCGTCGGCCACCGGCGTGCCTACTAGCGCCTCCTCGTACGGTCCGCGCTGACCGGCCGCATCCCGCGGTCCTGCGTTCCAGGTGCTGGGCACCACACACTGGTAGTTGGCGATCTCGCCGTTCACGATGTGGACCCAGTGCCCGAGGGCACCACGCGGCGCTTCGTGGAAGCCCGCTCCCGTACACTCTTCGGGCCAGCTACCCGGATCCCACATCGAGTTGTCGTGGATCTCCAGCTGGCCGCGGCCCATGTTCTCGGCCAGCTCGTCGAGCCAGCCCTCCAGCTTCTCCGCCAGAACTAGAGTCTCGATGCCCCGGGCGGCGACCCGCCCCAGGGTCGAGAACAAGGCCTCGGGCCCCACTCCGAGCTCGCCGAGAGCGTAGTTGACCAGCGCCTGCACGCGCGGGTGCCCGGAGCCGTAGGCCACCAGCATGCGTGAGAGAGGGCCGACCTCCATCGGCAGCCCGTCGTAGCGCGGTGACTTCAGCCAGCTGTACTTGCCCTCCGTGTTCAAGAGCTCGTAGGGCGGCTCAGGCCCGGTGTAATTGGGCTTGGTCTCGCCCGCGGATGGATGGAGCCCTTCGTTGTCTCCAGCCCCGTACTCATACCAGGAGTGGGTCACGAATTCAGTTATCTTCGTCGGATCCATCGGCTCGACGGTGGAAAGGTCTCCGTTGCGGATAACACCGCGGGGAAGGAACAGAGGAGCGTTTGAATCGTCACCTTCCGGGTACTCGCCGTAGACCAGATAGTTACCCACGCCGGCACCGTGGCCGGCCCAATCCTTATAGAACGAAGCCACCGCCAGCAGATCTGGGATGTAGACCTTCTCCACGAACTGCCGCCCCTCCTTAATCAGCTTACGCATCGTGGAGATCGAGGTCATGTTGATCGACGCCTGCTTGTCGGGATCGACCGGCGTCGCCATACCTCCAACCAGGAAGCTCTGCAGATGCGGGTTCTTGCCGCCCAGCACGGCGTGGATTCTGATGAAGTCCCGCTGCCAATCGAGCGCCTCCAGGTAATGGGCCACCGCCAGAAGGTTGGCCTCAGGCGGCAGGCGATAGGCCGGATGGCCCCAGTAGGCGTTGGCAAAAGGCCCCAGCTGGCCGCGATTGACGAACTGCGCAACTCGTTCCTTCACGCCGCTGAAGTACGTTGTGCTGGACAGAGGCCAGTCAGAGATGGATTGGGCGAGCTGGGCGGTCGCCGCCGGATCGGCGGACAGTGCCGAAACGATGTCCACCCAGTCGAGGGCGTGCAGATGGTAGAAGTGGACCACATGGTCCTGGACCATCTGCGAGGCCATGATCAGGTTGCGTAGCAAGCGCGCGTTCGAAGGCGGTCGGGCACCGATGGCGTTCTCTACCGCGCGAATCGACGTAATGGCGTGGACCGTCGTGCAGACTCCGCAGATCCGCTGGGTGAAAGCCCAAGCGTCTCTCGGGTCACGACCCTTGAGGATGGTCTCGACACCTCGGAACATGGTCGAGGAGGACCAGGCGTCTCGCACCACACCGCCATCGACCTCGGTCTCGATCCGCAGGTGGCCCTCGATGCGAGTGATCGGATCGATAACGACGCGGCTCATGACTGACCTCCCTTCTCTTGGTCCCTAGCCGTTTCAGACCTGGCAGTCGCCGCCTCAGCCTTCGCCGCAGCCGCTTCAGCCTTGGCCGTGGCCGCTTCAGACTTCAGCCTCCTTCCGTACTGGACGAATCCTCCCACGGCGTAAGCGGCGGCGACGCCGGCAGCCGCCCACAATCCCACCTTGTCCGCGGTCGCGTGGATTCCAAACCCGGGCACACCCGCGAGGTGAGAGTAAAACGGCGTCATCTTGTCCCAGAAGTCCGGCTCCGCGCAGCCGATGCAGGGGTGGCCGCAGCCGATCGGCCAATTGGTGCCCTCGTTCCACCCAACCTTCGGGCAATTCTGGAACGTGACCGGCCCTTTGCATCCCATCTTATAGAGGCAGTAACCGAAGCGGTGTCCTTCGTCGCCCCAGTTTTCCACGTACTGCCCGGCATCGTAGTGGGCCCTGCGCTCGCAGTTGTCGTGGATCGGCTTACCGTGTGCGAATAGCGGCCGCCGGTAACGGTCGACGGGCGGCCAACGGCTAAAGGTCAGGTAGTAGACGATCACCGCCGCCAGATTCTCGGCGTTGGCGGGACAGGCCGGGAGATTGATGAGGTTCCGGAGGCCAGGTACCGCATCGCCGACACTGAGGGCGCCCGTGGGGTTGGGAGCGGCCGCCGGGAGGCCACCGAATGCGGCGCAGGAACCGATGGCGATGGTCGCAGCCGCCTCGCTGCACACCTCCCGGGCGATCTCGAGCGCCGATCGGCCACCAATCGTGCAGTACGCCCCGTTCGCTCCCGTCGGAATCGAGCCCTCCACGACGGCGATGAACTCGCCCCGCTTTGATTCCACTACGCCCGCCAGCGCCTCCTCCGCACGGTGGCCGGCCGCCGCCATGATGGTTTCGTGATAGTCGACGGACAGTACGTCGAGGACGATGTCGGCAGTCGTTGGTCGGCTGGCCCGCAGGAACGACTCCGTGTTGCCTGCACAGTCCTGGAACTCGAGCCACACCAAGGTCGGCTTCTCCTCGCTCTGTATGGCCTGAGCGATCTTGGCGCCGACCGCTCTCGGCATTGCCATTATCGACGCCATCACTCCGCAAAAGCCGAGGAATTCCCGGCGTGAGACACCGCGTCGCTCAAGCTCCTCGACAAACCAGCTCTCCGAATTGGCCATGGCGCTACCTCCCTGGGGAATTTGAGATCGCAATCCGTTGAGCGGGACCATGATGGTCCACTGTTACTGAATAGGCTGCAGCCGCCCTCAGCCGACGGGGCGGTCTCCCGGCAAAGACCGACGGTCTCGGCAGGCCTCGGCCTGGACCGGCTTCTATCGCACCCGGTGTATGGACTTCAGCCCAACCGATCGAGCCCTAGATTTGAGCCAGGGCACCAGTGGGCAAAAGAAACTCCTGCGTGATCCAGATAGACCTTCTTCAGGCAGCGGCACGCAACATCGGCCCCTGCGGAGGCGAGCGGTCGGGCCACCTCCTCGGCTATGCTGGACTGCTTGGTTAGCAGGTGTGCGACCTAGCGCCGCACACGCTGGTATTGTCAGTTAGGATGGGGTCAGTTAACGCGAGCGTTGTGCCACGACGCCGAGCGATGGCCGCATGCACCTCTACCAACAACGATTCGCGTTTGACGCTCCCAGAATAACCGATAGCCATTCTGAATAACCCATCCAACGAGTGGCGCACTCTGCCACAATATGTGTCATCTTAGGTGGCCAGTACGGGAAAAAGTGTCCCGCTTTGCGCGTTCTCGCCGTCTAGGGTGCCAGAAGCACACGGACTGACCATTGACCTCTATGGCCCCCAGTCTGCACAATGGGGATCACATAAGCCGGCTCTCAATCCAAACGGGAGGTCAATTCCATGTGCCTCGGTGTTCCGGGCCGCGTGTTGGAGGTCAATGGACTTTTGGCCACGGTGGACTTTTGGGGCGTGCGAAGAGACGTCCGCCTCGATATCGTGGACGAACCGGTCCAGCCAGGGGATTACATCTTGAATCACGTTGGGTTCGCCATTCGCAAGATCCCGGCGGAGGAAATTGAAGAGACGCTGGCCCTCTACGAGGAGCTGATGCGGGAAGCGGAAAACGACATGATGGCGGCGGACGTGCGCGGCGAAATCGAAGCCGCGGCAAGCTCTGACACAAGGCGTCGGGCCGATGACTAATGTACAGATCGTGGGCCCGGCCTCTCAGCTCAAGTTCCGTGATCCCGACAAGGCACGCGCTTTGGCCGCCCGACTATCGGTCCTCTGTGCGGAGATCGGGCGCGAACCGATCTCGTTGATGCACGTGTGCGGAAGTCACGAGCAAGCGATCGCCAAGTACGGCCTGCGTTCGATTCTCCCCAAGTCTCTGGACCTGATCATGGGGCCGGGTTGTCCGGTCTGCGTAACGGACCAGCCGGAGGTCGACGAGGCGGTGGCTCTAGCGCAGGACGGGAAGATCGTGGCCACCTACGGCGACATGGTGCGCGTGCCCGGAACGACCAAGTCGTTGGCCGATGCACAGGCGGAGGGTGCGCGTGTCGAGGTGGTCTACTCGGCCGAGCAAGCGTTGGACTTGGCGCGCGGCTCGGACCGAGAAGTCGTCTTCTTCTCGACCGGCTTCGAGACGACCGCGGTGGCCACGGCGGCGATCGTCCTGCGCGGAGAGCTTCCCGACAACTTCTCGATTCTTTCCGCGCACAAGTACGTGCCGCCGGCCATGCAGCTTGTGGCTCAGATCCCCGGGATCAAGGTCGAGGGCTTCCTTGCGGCCGGCCATGCCGCGACGATCACGGGCTGGGGCATCTTCGAGGACTTTGTCGAGCAGTACAAGATTCCGATAGTGGTGGCCGGGTTCGAGCCCCTCGACATCCTGGCGGGCCTGGTCAGGTTGGTGGAGTTGATCCACGACGATCGTGTCGCCGTGGACAACATGTATCCGCGCTGTGTGACGCACGAAGGAAACCGAGTCGCCCAGGAACAGATGTGGAAGGTTTTCCGCACGGCCAGCGGCATGTGGCGCGGCATCGCCGACATCCCCGACGGAAACTTGCGGCTTCGAGATGAGTTCGCGCATATCGACGCGCGCAAGCGTTTCAACATCGACATCGCCTACCTCTGGGAGCATGCGCCGTCGGCGCTGACTGAACAGTGCATCTGCGGTGCCATCATGTCGGGGCTCGCCAGCCCCAGCGACTGCGAGCTGTTCGGGAAGGATTGCGACCCCAGCAATCCGGTCGGCGCCTGCATGGTCAGCAGCGAAGGTACCTGCAAGATCTGGCACCAGTACGGCGGGCGTCCGGAGTTATGACCGCCAGGTCCGGCGGCCGGGTTGTCAAAGACGAGCGCATCACACTGAAGCATGGCGCAGGGGGACGCGCCATGCGCATGCTCATCGAGGACACGCTAGCGGACGGATTTCTGCAGGAGTCCGACGGCGACATTCGGCTTCAGGCATTCGACGACGGTGCCGCTCTGCGCCTCGGCGATCGCTGGCTCGTCGTCACCACGGACTCTCACGTCATACACCCTATCTTCTTTCCGGGCGGAGACATCGGTCGACTCGCCGTTGCCGGTACGGTCAACGACCTGGCGGTGATGGGGGCCACCGAAGTCCTCGGCCTCACCTCGGCCGTCGT
The DNA here is from genome assembly GCA_039588155.1 of Gemmatimonadota bacterium. Lineage (GTDB taxonomy): Bacteria > Gemmatimonadota > Gemmatimonadetes > Palauibacterales > KS3-K002 > JBDHGH01. Next base: position 5,903 of record JBDHAI010000022.1, read on the forward strand.
GATCGAGGAGGGCTTCCTGCAGTCGGACCTCGAGCGCATCCAACGTTCCATGCAGGAAACCTGTCGCGAGGCCGGTGCCACCGTCGTCACTGGTGACACGAAGGTGATGGGCCGCGGTGAGTTGGATGGAATCATCATCAATACGACGGGCGTGGCTATCGCCGACGAAGTCGTGCCCGATGCCGGACTCGCGCCGGGCGACCGTATCCTGCTCACAGGCCCGATCGGCGATCACGGCATCGCTCTGATGGCGGCGCGCCGCGGCCTCGGTCTCGAAGGTGGGCTGCGATCCGACGTCGCCCCGATCAACGGACTCATCCAACGAGCTCTCGAGGCGGCGGCGGGAGCGATCTGCGCCATGAAAGATCCCACCCGGGGCGGCCTGGCCAGCGCGCTCACCGAGATGGCGGAGAAGAGCAAGGTTGGGATCGTGATCGAGGAGCCGGCGGTCCCGATCACCGCGGCTGTGAGATCCGCGGCCGAGATACTGGGACTCGACCCGTTTCACATTGCAAATGAGGGTAAGGCTGTGATCGGCGTGCGCGAGGAGGCGGCAGACGCGGTGCTGCAGGCATTGCGGCGGCACCCACCGGGAGAAGACGCCGCGATCATCGGCACCTGCATCGACGATCACCCGGGTCGCCTGATCCTCGACACCGGTATCGGGCGGCGGCTCATTACCGAGCCCGAGGGCGAGCCGCTACCGCGGATCTGTTGAGGTTCTCTTGCGGGTCAACTCAAGAGCCCACCGCGACCCGCAACTCAGGCCCCGGCTGTAAGGGCATACGCGACTGCCGCCTGACCCAGCGAGATCCCGCCGTCGTTCGGCGGAACTTGCCGATGGGTGAACACCTCGAAGCCCGCCTCGAGCAGCCCGTCCAGCACGCGCCGCGTCAGTAGCGCGCTCTGGAAACAACCACCGCTCAAGACCACGCGGTTCAAGTCGCGCGAATCGCGGACCTCCATGCAGATCGCCGTGGTGAAGGTAGCGACGGTGTTGTGGAAGGCGGCGGCGATGTGCGGTACCGGTCGGCCGGCACGGAATTCACACCAGAGGGCGCGTAGTGTCGCGGCGGGGTCGATGATCCATCCCTGACCGTCCCGGATGATGTCGAAGGGATAGACTTCGTTCACCCGGGGATCGGCCACCGCCTCCAACTCGACGGCCGGCTGGCCCTCGTACAGCGCCTCGCTCCGCACACCCAACATCGCCGCGGCGGCATCGAACAGCCGGCCACACGACGACGTCAGCGGTGTGTTGAGCCCCGTCTCGAGCTGGCGACGTAGGATGATCCGTTCCCCGATCGGTACTGTAGCGAGATAGGACTCGAACTCGAACTCGCTCGAAGCACAGATGGACCAGACATAGCCGGCCGCCATCCGATACGGCTTACGGATGGCCGCCTCGCCGCCGATCATCGGAGCATACTTCAGGTGCGCGACGCGATCGAAAGATCGCCAATCCGCGACGAGTACCTCCCCGCCCCAAACGGCGCCATCGGTCCCGTAGCCCGTGCCGTCGTAGGCGATACCGATGACTGGCTCCTCCAGGCCGTGCTCGACCATCGCGCTGACGACGTGTGCATGATGATGCTGAACCACGACACGCAGCGCCGTCGCCGCCGGATAGTCATGCGCGAGGTGCGTGGACAGGTAGTCGGGGTGCATATCGTGGGCGATGACCTGGGGTTCGATCTTGAACAACTTCTTGAAGGTCTCGAGAGAACTCTCGAAGTGCTCGAGCGTCTCGAGGTTCTCCAGGTCGCCGATGTGCTGGCTGAGAAAAGCCTTGGACTCTTTGATCAGGCAGAACGTGCTCTTCTGCTGTGCGCCGCAGGCCAGAATGTCTTGCGGCGCGGTGAACGGCAGATCCAAAGCCGATGGGGCGTAACTGCGCGCCCGCCGGATCGGTGTGACCGTATCACCGAACACGCGCACTACCGAGTCATCGTAACGCGCGTAGATGTCGCGATCGTGAAATAGAAACGCGTCGGCGATACCGCTCAGCCGCGATGCGGCTTCCCGGTTGCAGATGGCGATCGGCTCCTCGCTGAGGTTGCCGCTCGTCATCACCAGCGGACCACCGAAGGCTCGCAGTAGCAGATGGTGAAGGGGTGTGTAGGGCAGCATCACCCCAAGCGTAGTGAGACCGGGGGCCAGGTCCGGCGCGAGGCCTGCCTCCGGCCGCCGCTCCATCAGCACGATCGGCCGCTCGCGGCTCTCCAGTACCTCGAGCTCGAGCGGCGTCACAACGCACAGACGCCGCGCCCACTCCACGTCCGGCACCATCAGCGCGAAGGGCTTCCCGAACCGCTGCTTACGCATCCTGAGATTGGCCACCGCCTCGGCGCTCGTCGCATCGCAGGCCAATTGAAAGCCGCCGAGCCCTTTCAACGCCAGGATAGAACCGTCTTTGAGTAAGGACGTGCAGACGTCTATCGGATCGCCATCGAGGGGCTGAACGTCGCCGTCGTGCAGCCGGAGCTGCGGCCCACACCCGGGACAGGCCACCGGTTGCGCATGGAAGCGCCGGTCACGCGGGTCCTCGTACTCCCGGCGGCAGTCATCGCACATCGGGAAGCAGCGCATCGTGGTGCGCGCTCTGTCGTAAGGCAGCGATTCGATGATCGTGAAGCGGGGGCCGCAGTGCGTGCAGTTCGTGAACGGATAACGATACCTGCGCTCGTCGGGATCGAGCACTTCCGCTAGACAGGCGTCGCACGTGGCGGTGTCGGGTGGGATCGACTGCCAGCCGGCGTCGAGCTGGCTCTCGACGATTTCGAACGAGTTGAAGCCGGACGGTGGGCGTTTCTCGGACTTCACATCGTCGATTCGTGCTAGCGGCGGCGGGCGCTCCCGCAGATCGTGTAGGAAGCTGAGCAGCGATTCCTCGCTGCCGTCGACCTCGATCTCGACCTGGCTGTTCGTATTGCGCACCCAGCCGGTGAGCCGGTGCAGCTCCGCCAGCTGGAAGATGAAGGGGCGGAAGCCGACGCCCTGAACGACGCCGCGTACCCTTACGCTAAGACCTTGCACCCTCCGCGCTCCGTTTGCAGCGCGACACGTTGTCGACGAGCCAGCCCGACCAATCCGCGAGCCCCTCCCCGCTGAACGACGAAGTTGTAAAGACCTGGAGCTCGGGGTTGATCGTGCGAGCGTTGTCTACCGCCATCTCCATCGAGAACTGCAGATGCGGAACGAGATCGACTTTGGTGAGCACGAGCGCGTGGGCGCGCCTGAACGCCGCCGGGTACTTCAACGGCTTGTCTTCACCCTCCGTCACGCTCATCAGCACCACCTTCATCGACTCGCCCAAATCGAAGGACGAAGGACAGACTAGGTTACCCACGTTCTCGATGAAGAGCAGGTCCATTCCCGGCAGCTCCAGAGCCTCAAGGCTCCTCGACACCTGACGTGCGTCGAGATGGCACCCACCACCTGTCTCGATCGCCTCGACCGGTATCCCGTGCCGAACCAGACGATCCGCGTCGTTCGTCGTCTGCACATCGCCCGCCACCACACCTAGTCGCAGCTGTGGCTTCAATAGATCGACCGTCTTCTCCAGTAATGTCGTCTTGCCCGAGCCCGGAGATGAGATCAAGTTGATGCTGAAGATCCCCAGATCGGCCAACCGCTCGCGGTTGGCCGCCGCCAATTGATCGTTGGCGCTCAGAACCTTCTTCTCGACTGCCACGCGCTCAGCACTCATTCGACCTCACTCCACTTCTAGGTAACTCACCTTGAGACCCTGGCCCCCCGAGATGCCCCGGGCGAACACACCGCACTCCGGGCACTCGAACGGGGCTCGCTCCACCTCGAACTCGTGTCCACAACCCAGACATGCCGCCGTGCCCGGCTCGCGAATCACCTCGCACGCGACGCCGTTGAAGCGTTCCGCCATCACCACCTCGAGGCAGAACTGCAAGTTGTCGACCTCGACCCCGGAGAAGGCGCCGACCTCGACGCCGAGGGCGGTAATCCGCGTCTCAGGAAGCTGGGCCAGCTCCTGTTCGCAGATCGAACGAACCTCCAGGGCGAGCGACATCTCGTGCATGGAATCGGGTCCCAACCGAAACTGAGTGGCAAACAGCGGGCCGGAAGACCACCCCGGCCCGCCGATCCCGCAACATGTAATGAATAGTGGTGATTAGCGGCTGAAGATCAATGCGACGCCTGTGGCTTATCGAACATCGCGACCCCGGGCGGGACGATCTGCCTCAAGGTCCTCAGCCGCGCAGAAACCACTGAAAGCCGATCATCGCCATGAGTGACAGCGTCACGGTCGTAGCCACGACCCCACTCTTCGCGTCCTCGAGCGCCTCCGGTATCAGTTCCGAAAAGACCATCCAGATCATCGCACCCGCCGCGAAGCCGAGGCCCACGGGCAGCCAGGGGCTGAACGCCTCCACGAAGAGAAAGGCGGGGACGGCGAGTAGGGGCTGGGGGAGGCTCGAGAAGATGCTCCAGCCGGCGGCGCGCCGAACGGACTCACCGCGGGGAACGAGGATGAGGCTGATGGCGAGACCCTCGGGGATGTTGTGCACGGCGATAGCGGTCGTGATGAAGACGCCCAATGCCTCACCGCCGCCGAACGACACACCGACACCCACGCCCTCGGTGATCGAGTGGACCGTCATGACGCCGATGATCATCAGGGCTTTTCGCGCGTCCGCGCCTCTAAGCAACCCGATCTCGAGAGCCTCGTGCCCGTGGAGCCAGCGGGTACTGAAGGCGATGAAAGCCACGCCTAGTAGTGCACCGCCGAGGACGCGCAAGAGCCCGGCCACCAGTCCTTCGTAGATCAGACCGAAGCTGGCCGCGATCATCAGCCCGGACGCGATCGAATTGGCTATGGCGAGCCAGGTGCGGGTGGGGCGTCGGAACAGGAGAAAGGGAAGCGCACCGAGCCCCGTCACGAGCGCGGTCAGCGCCGCGACGATGAGGACGCTCAGGGGTGTGATGGTCATTGTTCAGACTGGCTCAGCCATCGCTGGCTGCATGCAAAAGCGATCCTGGAAGCGGCGGTCCTCGTCGAGGACACCTCAATCCAGGATCGCATTGGCGGGCTCGCCCACCATTCAGGCTCGCCTCAGGCGGCGGGCATGTGGCAAAGCGTGCAGTGCTTGTTGTCGATGGCCTCGTGACCAGCCGGTGCATCCGGGACGGGTTCCATCGCTCCCGCCTTGTGGCACATCATGCAGTCGGCGCGACCCTCGAGAGGATGCGACGTCGCCGGCGGAGCCGTAGTCTGAACCGTGGCGTCCGCCGCGTGACAAAGCAAGCAGGTTTCGTTCGTACGCTCTGCGTGGCTGGCGGGCGCGTCGGGTACCGGCTCCATCGCACCGGCCTTGTGACACATCAGGCAGTCGGCGCGACCCTCGGCCTCGTGTGCCATCGCCGGCGGAGTCTTCCAGCCCTCCTCCTGCCAAGCAAAGGCAGCCAAGAGCACAGCGACAACCGGCAAGAACACCACAACAGACAATCGATGCTTCATACTGCAGCTCCTTTCGGAACGGGCGAAACCACTGCGGCAAAAACACTTCGGGCGTGACGAGCCCTTTTCTGGCCACTCCCTTACCGCCCCACCTTATGTTAGACGCCTAACTAAGGCAAGGGGTTGTGGCCGCTCGATCACGCCCGAAGTGTTACGCACGCTCGGATACTACTCTGGAGGCGGAGCGCGCTTTTACAGCTAGTCGATCTTGCTCAGCTGCGCATCGGTCAGCGGTGTCCCGAAGAGCAGCTGGTACCCATCCGGGCCCGTCTCGGCAAACTCCCACTTGCCCGTCTGGTCGTTGAAGTGCAGGAAGTCGAACTGCAACGCCGTGGTGAGTCTGGTAGCCGCGTTCGGTGACGTGTTGTAGAACCACGGCTTGCCCGCGCGCGTGAAGTGCAGGCTGGTAGTGTAATACTCTTCCCAGTTAAAGAAGTTGGTCGTTACGGTGGATTGTTGGTCCCAGTGCTAACGGATGAAACGCCCCAAGACCCCGATGAATTGGTCATAAGCTGCCTCGCGGTCGCACGAGAGCGACTCCACGTCGAGGCAGTCGTCCATATAGTCCCGCAGGACGATCTTCATCGCCTCACGCAGCCCCTCGAGGGCTGCCGCCGCTTGCGTCGCGATGTTCAGGCAGTCTTCGCCGTCCAATACCATCCTGCGAACGGCGCGAAGCTGTCCTTCCACCGTCTTCAGCCGTCCGGCGACCTCGTCCCGCCGTTCCCAACGGCGGTCCTGCGGATCCACTGCCTGGGAGCGTCGTTCCATCAGCGTTCTCTCTCCTTCTGTAGGCGAACCAGTAAGCACAACCATTAAAGATAGCGACTTTGGTAGTCATATAAACAATGGACCCCTCGGAGCTGGTACACTTCTCTCCACTCATGCCAGCTGCACTCCCGCGACCAGGCCTGACAGACTACGCGGCCGTGGAAGGGACGCCGGGACCGAGCTAGCTACCAGTCAGTGAACGATAGACACGTTACGGTGCACAACGATGCCCGCGCTGGCAGCCAGAGGTGGGAGCCAGCGAGGGCCAGTTCTTGCGCGGCAGATCCGTCTTAACGTTCCGGCGGGGGCGTCTGCAGGTAGGCGATGATATCCGCCGTTTCCTCCGGGCCCAGCTCCGGCCAGGGATCGTGCACGACATCGCTGCCAGCCTCGATGAAGAGGGCGTGATTCCAGAGAGCGGCGACGACCTCAGCGGGTGACTCCGTCACGGTCACTTCGGAGAAATCCAACGCCGTCGTCCCACCGCTCCCCCTGAGCGAGTGGCAGCCCAGGCAGCCGCTATTCCGCAGGCGCTGCTCGCCGAGCTCGGGGTCGCCGACTTCGGCGAAGTACTCGACGGAATAGAGATAGGCGACGAGATCGGCCATCTCGTTGGCGCCGAGTTGGGGAACGGTTGCTCCGTCTCCCATCGCCGCCCGCTTGGCGGGTGCCTTGTTCCACATCGCCGCGGCAAATTCGGTAAGGCTCCAGCGCCGGCCTTTGGCGGAGAGGTCGGGGGCCTCACGCCCGCCCACCCCCTGCACGCTATGGCATTCGTTGCAGCGTTTTTCGATGAACACCACGCGTCCCGCCTCTGCGCGGCCTGGCAACACGTAGACCTTGCCCTGGATGGGCTGGGGCGCCACCGACTCCAGGTAAGCTGCCAGATCGACGAGCTCCGTGCCCTCGAAGATGGGACGCTTCACGCCATGAGCTTTCATGGTGTCGGCCATGGGGGCGCCGTGGTTCCACATCGCGGCGGCCACGAGTATGGGCGAGGCGTACTGGCCGACGAAATCGAGGTTGGGGCCCACCTCGCCGCCGTAGTTGCCGACGCGGTGACAGACGAAGCATTTCTTTTCGGTGAAGAGCTTCATGCCCGCAGTCACATCGCCGGGAGGATCGAAATAGTCGAGTGTGAACAGAAAGCCGATGAGATCGGCCGCCTCGCGGGCATCCATCTGCGGTCGCTCGATCCCGTGCGTGCTCATCCCTTCACTCATGATCGGCACGTGATTCCATAGGGTGGCGGCGAGCTCGTAGAACGAGCGGCGCCTCGGAATTCGTGCGAGATCCGCCGCCTCTGTGCCCCCGAGGCCGCCGAGCGAATGACATTTTACGCAGCCCTTGTCCTGGAACACTTCGGAGCCCGCCAGGGGGTCCTGTGCCGGCTCCCAGTTTTCCTGAGCCATGAGCGGGACGCCGCCGACCAGCAGGAGAAAGGCCGACGCCGACGCCATGACTCTGGCAAAGCTGCTAGCAGGTGTAAACGACGGGACGAGAACGGTCGTCATAGTGGCCCCCGGGCGGTTGTGGGCTGAGGCCTGACCGGCCCTGTTTCTGTTTTGGCGATTGCAGGAACGTGTAGGGTAAAACTACCACCCAGCCGCCTGCAGAGCCAGTTTCTGAAGCGAAGACGCCGGGCGCCACTGCGCGCCCGGCGTCAGAGCTTCGCCAGCCGTCGTCGTCTGTCTAGCGTCAGGAGCCGCCCGGCACCGACCAGTGACAGAACAGACAGAGCCCCTCGTTCTTGCTCCGCAGCTTCTCGGCGTCGAAGCCCGGGCCGTGCGGATTGATGTTGCGTCCCGATTTGGCCGAGTGGCACTGCAGGCAGTCCTGCTGCGCATGGCAGGAGGCGCAGGCCTCCAGGCCTTGCCGCGCCGCCTGGCCGTGGCCGAACTGGAAGGCCGGAGACTCGTTGTGGAAGCCCGTGTCGGTGCGGCCGTCCTGGCTGGCATACCCCAGACTGGCGTGGCAAGAGCGGCAATACACCTCCGGGTTGTGGCAGGTGGCGCACTCGACTTCCTGGTTCCACGCCGCGGTGCTGTGCTGCTGCATGAAGTTATACGGGTGGTACTTGTCGACATCCGTCACGCTGCGGGGGCGCTCCAGCGTCTCGGACCCGAGGTGACAGATCTGGCACTGCTGCTCCACCACGTGGCAGACCTGACAGTTCTCGGTCATGCCAGCTGCAACGGCTTTGTGGTTCTCGAGGAAGAGCGGCGTGTGCGTAGGTGGGGGTGCCCACTCCTTGCTCGCCGCGTACTCGGCCGCGTCCGGACTGGACGGCAGCGACTGGATCGCCTTCACGTCGTAGGCGTTGACGTGGCAGCCGCTACAGTACTCCCGCTGGTGGCACACGGCACACAAGGTTGCATCTGCGTTCGCCTGCTGACCGTGCAGCAGCCAAAAGTGTTCGACCTCATGGTTCTCCGGCTTGGGCATCTGCCCCGTTTGTGCCGCGCCGTACTCGCTGCCGGCCGCGAGCAGCACGGCGACCAGCGCTAATCCCATCCATGCACGGTAGACGCTCACGGTGCCCTCCCCGGTTCCGAACCGACGTAATACGAGAACCCGAACGCGGCCCGCCACTGACTCCAATCGGGCCGCAACGGATCGTCCGTGATATCCTTGTTGATCCGACGGTCGTGGTCGTAGCGATCGGCGGAAAACCATACGGTCCCGGCCTGGGTCCGCCAACGCACGTCGCCGCCGAGACCCCAGACCCGTCCCTCTCCGACCCGGAACTCCTCGAGCTGTTGGAAGGCGGAGAACCGAAGTCCCACCGAGAGCTGTTCGTGCGGCCGCAAGCCGATACGTAGATCGCCCGAGTGGAGCGCGGCACCGAAGCCCGAGTTGATCCAGTAACCGCCATCGATATCCCACAGGACACCGAAAGCTTGTGGTCGCCAGCCCACTCGGCCGCCCACGCGCCAGTCGCGATCTGTCGTCGGTAAGATCGAGGTCGATGCGCCCGTCTCCTCGTATTTGCGCCGCTCGACCCAGAGGTTGAAGTCGAGATCGTTACGCACGGGCAGCCCGACGCTCACGTTCCAACCGTTATACGCCACCGGGCTGAACGCTTCCCAGATGGTGAACAAGCTGAACGTGGGCCGGTAGCGAATGTACTTGCCTTGCAGAAAGAGCATCCGGTGCGCCCAGGCTCCGATGCTGACCCCAGCCTTGCCCCACTCTCCTACGGCAAGGTTGTAATCGACATGGCCGGCTAGCGACGCTGCCCGGGTCGGGTTCCACGAGGCCTC
>JBDHAI010000023.1:0-15410 GCA_039588155.1 Gemmatimonadota bacterium
CTGCCTTGCACGCAGGAGGTCGTGGGTTCGAATCCCATCCGCTCCATCATTTAAGGGGCGTTGCCCGTTGGGTTACGCCACTTCGTCCATACGGAGTTTACGTCCCCTCTCACCAATTGTGTTCACCAAGTTGACCCGATTCCTGCTGAGGCTGGCAATCGGAGGGTCTGTGTTGCAGTCGAAAGAAAGATGGCGCGCGAGGGCTAAACCGGGTATACTTGCCCGATTCGCTGGGGTGGTCTCCAGCGGAGGGATTTGATCTGGGAAATCCCGACTAAGGGGCGCACGTGGAGAACAAGCAGATGTTGCAGCGGCTGCTCACCGAGCGGCCTAAGTTTCACGCCGAATATAACGTTGACGGAGTGATCGCGGCCGAGGCCTTCAGCTTCGCGATCGGAGAGGACATGCTGGAGTGGATCCTTGGGCATGTCGAGCCGGGGTGGCGGACTCTCGAGACCGGCTGCGGCTACTCGACGGTCTCGTTCGCCATCGCCGGGAGTGAGCATACGACGATCTCGCCTTACTCCCCCGAGCACGACTCGATCAAGAAATGGTGCGCCGAAAACGGCATCGACACAAGCAGAATCCAATTCATTGCGGCGGAATCGGAGATGGTGATGCAAAGCCTCTCCGACAGTCCGCTCGATCTGGTGTTGATCGACGGCAAGCACGCGTTCCCGGTTCCCTTCATCGATTGGTTCTACACCGCAGACCGCGTCAAGAAGGGTGGTTACATGATCGTCGACGACACCCACCTCATCACCGGCACCATACTGCGGGATTTTCTCCATAAGGAAATAGGTCGGTGGGAGCTCGACTACAAGACTAATAAGACGGCCGTCTTCCAAAAAACGACGGAAGAGTCGGTGATAAAAGGAGTGTGGTGGAGGCAGCAGCCATTTTGCCTGGAGCCGCGCGAGGAAGAACTCAGGAGTAAGTCTTTCACCGAGCGCGTGGTTCGCAAACTGGGGAAGACTCTTCTCGGACCCGACCACAATATCTTCCGGCCATACTAGGGGCGGATCTGGTAGTCGCTTGCACGCAGGAGGTCGTGGGTAGCTTCCCACCGGCTCCATCACCACAAAGGGCGTAGCGCTCTCGAGGTGCTACGCCCTTTGTGTGTGTGGGACCGATTTCGCCCGGCGAGAGAACGAGACTGCGCTACTCGCTCTCGAAGACTATGCCGTTGTTGGCGAACAAGGACTTGATCTCGGACTTGTCCGCGGCGGCTGCATAAGCGATGTCGGGCTCTATCCGACCTGCCTTGACCAAGTTGAACAGAGCGAAGCCGAGGGTCTGCATGCCGTCGCCTTTGCTGGTTTGCATGATAGAGGGGATCTGGAATGTCTTACCCTCTCGGATCAGGTTGGAGATCGCGGTGTTCACTTTGAGGAACTCCATCGCCGCCACGCGTCCGCCGCCCTTGGCCTTTAGGAGTGTCTGAGAGATAACGCCCCTCAGGCTTTCAGCCAGCATCGTACGGATCTGACTCTGCTGTTCCGCCGGGAACTGATCGATGATGCGATCGACCGTGGACGATGCGGTCCTCGTATGCAAAGTGCCGAAGACCAGATGCCCCGTCTCGGCGGTCTCGATGGCGATGGCCACCGTCTCCAGGTCGCGCATTTCGCCAACGAGCACGATATCGGGATCCTCGCGCAGTGCAGCGCGCAGCGCGACCTTGAAGCCTTGCGTATGTATTCCGATCTCGCGCTGATTGATCAGACACTTCTTGTTCGGGTGCACGAACTCGATTGGATCCTCGACGGTTATGATGTGGTCAGACCGTGACTCGTTGATGTAATCGACCATGGCGGCCAGTGTGGTCGACTTACCCGAGCCGGTGGGTCCCGTGACCAGCACCAGACCACTCTGCAGCTTGCAGAGTTCGACGATTTCCGGAAGTAGGCCGAGATCCTCGACCGTCATGATCTTGGCCGGAATGACCCGAAAGGCGCCGCCCATGCCCATCCGATCCATAAACAAATTGCAGCGGAAGCGTGCCACTCCGCTGATCTCGTAGGCGAAGTCGGTGTCGTGAAGCCGCTCGAACTCCTCCTGACGTTGCTGAGGTGTGATTGAAAACAGCATCTGTCGCGTCGCGTCCGGCGAGAGCGGGGGCAAGTCCTCGATCACGACAATCGAGCCGTCCTTCCTGAATACCGGGGACACGCCGGTCGATATATGCAGGTCAGAGCATCCCTCCTCGACCATCCGTCGGAACAGGCTCTCTATCTTGGCCCGGCTAATCGCGCCGCTGGCCACATCGACCGCTATGGGTTGAATGCTATCCGCGACCGGCTGCTCCAGGCTCTCGCTGTCCGAGTCGGTTCCGCCTTTCCCATTCGAACCTTCCGGCGAGTCTCCATCGCCGTTCAACGGTTGGATCAGCAGCCGTGGGCTGCCATTCTCCCGGTTGACGGACACCCGCACGGCGCCGGTGGGTGCCGTGTAGACAAATTCGTGCTCGCCGTCTGGCTCGAGGCTTGCCGAGTCGGCGGGAAGTATCTCCTGTAGGATCTGCTGGACTTGATCGGGCATCGCCGGTTGCGAGCTGACTGGGCGCTGCGCGCCGTTCAGGGCGACGGCGATTCTGGCACCGGGCGTCACCTCCAGGTGGTCTGCTCGCAGCCGGTGCAGAGCTTCGATGAATTTGTCGATGGTGGCCATAGTCTCTTGAGTTTGGGTCGGCCTGGTGTCCGCGTATCTGCGGCTCCCGGTCGGCCGGGGCACGAGCCGGTGCACTGCGGATGACGATTCAGATTCTGGGTGTGCTGGTAGCTGCCGGGCGGAGCGGGAGAGTCCCCTGTGTACGGCGGATCCAATAGCACAGGCTGTGCCGGAGTGGCGATTCTTCTAAGCTGTTTAACGACAACAAATATGATTACATGCCAGTGCAGCCGGGGGCTGGCGTGCAGGCAGTTCGCCCGGATTCACGCACGCACCCCCGGTCAATTTGGCCCATCGGGGGGAGTCCAAGGCTGGGCGGGAGCGACGAGTCGAGACCGTCGCTTGCTGGACCTGGCGGCACCGCGATAGGTTCCCAACCTCAACCCGCCCCAATGATCGGGAACAGGCTAGCGCCGGGAGGGCATATGCGTAAGCTGGCGATTTTTGTCGGTACTCTTGCTCTGGGAAGTATCTTCGCAGGCTGCCGGACGGAGGATGCGGGAATCGAGGCCCGCACGGTCGCGCAGTACACAATCGAGGACTTCCTAAGCAACACCAACGTTTTTGGAAGCTCGTTCGCGCCCGACAAGAGCAAGATCCTGGTCAGCAGCGACGAGACGGGTATTTACAACGCCTTCGCCGTCCCGGTCGATGGCGGTCAGCCGGTCCAGCTCACGGAGTCGATCACCGATGCCGTACTGGTCCAGTCCTACTTTCCGGATGACGAGAGGTTCATCTACGAGAGCGATCAAGCGGGGAACGAGCTGAACCACGTGTATGTGCGCGAGCTAGACGGCTCTGTAACCGATCTAACCCCGGGCGACGGTCTCAAAGCAGGTTTCGTCGGCTGGGCTCAGGACGATCGTTCCTTCTTCATCACGAGCAACGAGCGCGATAATCGTTTCTTCGACCTATACGAGGTAATGGTCGCCGGGTACGATCGTGCGCTCATCTATCAAGACGACACTGGTTACCAGTTCGCCGACATTTCGCCCGACAAACGCTACATCGCGTTCTCTAAACCGAATACGACAAGCGACAGCGACATCTACCTATACGATCGTGAAACGAAAGAGATGTCGCACTTGACCCCGCACGAAGGCACTGTCAACCACCAGCCACAGACGTTCAGCCCCGACGGCTCGAGCCTCTACTTTCTGACGGACGAAGGGAGCGAGTTCACATATCTGGTGCGGCACGACTTAGCTACCGGCGAGCGAGTCGTGGTGGAGCAGCCGGACTGGGACGTCTGGTACGGCTACTTCTCGAAGAACGGGAAGTACCTGGTCATCGGTATCAACAACGACGCGCTCACCGAGATCCGTATCTACGAGGCAGCGACGATGTCGCCGGTCGGTTTGCCGGAAATGCCGACCGGCGACATCACGTCGGTCGGTTTCTCCCGCGACGAGACGTTGATGGCGTTCTACGTCAGTGGGAGCCGGTTTCCTCGCGACCTATTCGTCTATGACCTGAGCACTGATGAGCCGCAGCGACTCACGAACACCCTCAATGCTAACCTCGACAGCTACGACCTGGTGGACGGTGAAGTCGTGCGCTTCGCCTCGTACGATGGCGTGGAGATCCCCGGGGTACTGTACCGGCCTCACGCGGCGAGCCCCGATGCCAAAGCCCCGGCGCTGGTGTGGGTGCATGGCGGGCCCGGCGGTCAGTCCCGCATTGGTTATAGCGGGCTCCTCCAGTACCTGGTCAATCACGGGTACGTGGTCTACGCCATCAACAATCGCGGAAGCAGCGGCTATGGCAAGACTTTCTACCAGATGGACGACCGCAAGCACGGTGAGGCGGACCTGGCAGACTGTGTGGCGAGCAAGGAGATGCTGATCGCCACCGGCTACGTCGATCCCGATCGCATCGGGATCCTCGGCGGCAGCTACGGCGGCTATATGGTGCTCGCTGCTTTGACCCTGGCGCCCGACGAATTTGCTGTTGGCGTCGACCTGTTCGGGATCTCCAATTGGGTCCGTACACTGGAGAGCATCCCGCCGTGGTGGGAGTCGTTTCGTGAAGCGCTTTACGACGAGCTCGGGGACCCCGCAGTTGATGGTGAGCGACTGCGCCGAATCTCGCCGTTGTTCAATGCAGGGAAGATTAGCAAGCCGTTGATGGTGCTACAGGGAGCCAACGACCCCCGGGTTCTACAGGCCGAGTCGGACGACATCGTCGAGGCAGCACGAACGAACGGTGTGCCGGTCGAGTATGTCGTTTTCGAGGACGAGGGGCACGGGTTTGTGAAGAAGGAGAACCAGCTGGAAGGGTATAAAGCGATACTGGACTTCCTCGACAAGTACCTAAAGGCCGAGATGGAGACGCTGACAGAATAAGCAGTCCGAGTATCGGACGGTCATCGTCGCATGGAGTCAATTGGGTGGCGGCGTGGCCGGCCGTCGCGGTATTGGGTATATTAATGGCTTCTCACGCACCGACATCGCGATCAGAGACGGCGGAAGGCGGAAGGTTAGTGCTTGGAACTGCGGCTAACCGCCGATCGCTGATTGAGATACAGTCTGGGGGAGCCGTTACAACCTGTAACTTCTTGGAGGGAGCAAATGACTAGCTACTTACGACCCATGATGGCCGTGCTGCTTCTCTTACCGCTGGCGGCGTGCCAGGGCGAGCGGGCAGAGGAGATGACAGCCGAGGCCAGGATGACGGTGATGGTGATGCCCGTCACCACGGCATCGGAAGAAGCGAAGGGTCACTTCATGCAGGGCCAGCACGCTTTGGATATGGGACGGACATTCGATGCCGTCCCGCAGTTCAATGCGGCGTTGGAGGCAGATCCCAACTTCGCTTACGCTTACCTACAGCTCGCCAACGCCTCGAACTCGCTGGACGAGTTCATGCGGTATCTGGAGATGGCGGCCCAGCGCGCGGAGGGCGCGAGCGAGGCTGAGAGGCTGCAGATCCAGATCGCCCAGACGTTCTTGAACAACGATGTCGAGGGCCGTATGCAGCTGGCAGAGCGGCTTTGCGAAGTCGCACCCGAGAGCCCGCGAGCCTGGCTGACCCTCGCGGGTAATCAAACGGGGCTCAACCGAAACGCGGAAGCGCGCGCCACTATGATGAAGGCCGTGGAGGCTTCGCCAGAGTTTGCCCCGGCCTACATGCAGCTGGGTAACTCGTACCTGTACCTCGAGCCGAAAGACTTCAGCAAAGCCGAGGCGAACTTCGCGAGAGTCGCCGAGCTGGAGCCCAACGAGGCCATCTCTTACGACCTGCTGGGCGATGTCTATCGGGCCCAGAACAAGCTGACGCCGGCGCGGGACTCGTATACGCGTGCTGTCGAGCTGGCTCCTGAGGAAGCACTACCGCTCCAGCAGCGGGGACACGTGAACTCGTTCCTGGGTGCCTACGATGACGCCCGGGCCGACTACGATGCGGCCATGGCGCTGGGGAAAGGCAACCAGCCGGCGAACTTCGGCCAGTACCGCGCCTACGTGAGTGTATACGAAGGCAATCCTCAGGCAGCCATCGACGAGCTCAACACGCTTGCTGTCGCCGTCGACGGGATGGGAATCCCGGAGCCGCGTGGGGCGAAGATTGCGATTCTGACCGATGTCGCGACGATCGCGCTTCACCACAACATGATTCCCGCCGCTGAGACCGCGCTGATGCAGCGCAGCCAGCTGATGCTGGAGCAGGCCGATCAGGTGGGAACCGAGGAGTTTCGCCGAGGCCAGGTGTCCAACAACGTCTACTTCGAGGGTCTGCTGGCGGCTCGCGCCGGAGACTACGCGACGGCCACGGCGAAGGCCGACGAGTTCATGAGCATCGTCGAGCCGAGCAACGACCCGAGAAAGAACGAGCCGGCGCACGACCTGCTGGGCCTCGTCAGCCTGCTGCAGGGCGACTACGCTGGTGCGATCGGTCACTACAAGAGCGCCGATCCAAATAATGTCTACAACCTTTATCATCACGCGCTTGCACTCGAGGGTGCAGGCGACACGGCTGCGGCGATGGAGATCTACAAGGCTCTCGCCGTGAACAACTTCAACTTCGTGGGCTACGCGCTGATTAGGAAAGACGTGGTCGAGAAGACTATGTAACTGCCGTCAGCGCGTTGACGATTGGTGAAGATCAAAAGGGCGGGCCTCGGTGCCCGCCCTTTTCGGTCATGAGGCCGAGTCGAGCTTGATGCTGCCCGCCGCCTTGTATAGCTTTTAAGCCTCCCTACCGTCGCTCTTCCCCATTTCTAGGCCGTCCGGCTGCCCGAAAGCCGCGTTATCCAAAGGTTTTCGTTCTCCCCCTATCGATGTCCCCGTTCTCAGGCAGGATGGGACTACGCACCGGTTCCGGTCAGTTGGACGACAAATAGGAGCGCTTATGAACGAGTGGCAACGTCGCAATCCTGGCTTTGGACCCTCAAGCGTTCACGATCGAGGCGGTGAGCGCGTTCTTGCGGCACTCGCCGCGGGTGCCGTTGCGGCTCTAGTCGGTGGAGCGGCATGGGCGGCTCTCGTAGCGTTGGCCAACCTCGAGGTCGGCTGGATCGCCTGGGGTATCGGCCTGGCGGTAGGCGTGGCCATGGCGGCGGTGACGCCGAGGCGAGGGCAAGCTATGGCCGTGTTGGCCGCGCTGCTCGCGGCGGTCGGTCTGATCGCGGGTAAGGCGATGATCGTTTCCTTCGCGACCGAGCCGGCTCTGGCTGAGGAGATCGAGGCCGACGACGAATGGCTGGCGCAGGCTGCCGCGTTCGACTTGCAAGCGTCCGATGCACTGCCGGACGAGGTCCAGGAGCGATACGACGCGCTCGCCTACGAGGACACGCTTCCCGATGCGCTGTGGGGAGAGATGTTGGCGGCCGGCACCGCACACGCGGCGAGCGTGGGGCCCGAGCAGCGGAGCGAGATCGCCAGCCAGTACGCGAGCTACTTAATGGCGAACATCGATTTCTTGACGCTTCTCAGTGCGCAGATGAGTCTTTGGGATCTTCTGTGGTTCGGGTTGGCGATCACGACGGCGTGGAAAATCATGGCGGGCCGTGAACCGACCGGGGATCAGCTCGAGGAAGCCAATTCGTAGCATGACGCGGTAAAAGTGTCCTGGCCCCTGCCTCCACTCGTTCGCCTCCAGCGGTTCCCCACTGGCGCAGGGGCCAGAACGTTATTCCAAGGGGTCGGAATACGCCTGAATGCTAAGCCAGTCGGAGGCTCATCGGTATCGGGGAATCCCTGAGAATGGCTGGGAGAAAGACCTTAGAGGGTGCAACGCGTCAGCGAAAGCGCTAAGTGCCGCTCTCTATGTAGCATACGCGCACATCGACGCCGTCTTCCGCCGGCAGAACGACGGCGCCACGGTGCGCCGGGGTCAGGATATCGAACGCGACGGGCGGACCGGTGTCGAACGCGATCTCTTTCACCGGCAAGCGTGAAAGGTTCGTGACCAGGAGACCGGCGCTTGGATGTATCACGTGGTTCTCCTCGAGCACGGAAAGGCCCTCCTGCTTGCGGAGCTCTTCCAGTGCCGTGAGCGCGCCCCAGATGTAGTTCTCGTTCACCCGTGCAACCGCGTTCCGAATCTCGAGTGCCAGCTCCGACTCCGATGCCTCGGCCAAGTCGTCGCGCGGGAGCGATGTCGTAGCCAGGCTGACGGCGCATCCGAAATAATTCGGTGGGAACGATCTTAGGACTCTGCGGAAGTCGACGGGGCAGCTTATGTACGCTGGCGTGTCGCGGTCACCCGAGTTCCATCTGGCGCTGTATTCTTTCCAGAGTAGCGCGCTGATCACGTCGTTGTGGGAAAGACGGACCGCACACTGCTGTTGTGCTTCCCTGAGCAGCGCGTTCATCTCCGGCTTGGCAATCACGCGGCGGTCCCAAGTCATGTGATCGCGATCGACCGTGACGCGTCGATCTCCCCAGAAGATACCGGATTCTTCCAGAATACTGGCCGGCGTGTGGCGTTTCTGGTCGCTCGTCTGCTCCGGAAGCAACAACGACCGCCGATGTATCGGGGCGAGGACTCTCTTGCCGTGGAACTGGCGGGCCCAGGTGGAAAGAAGGTAGAAGTAGCTGAATCCGTCGACCACGGCGTGAGACATGCTGACGCCCAGCACGGAGCCTTTCGGTGTCTGTGTCAGCTGAACGCGGGTCAGCGGCTCACCCTCGAGGCTCTCCACCGGGTCGAGGAAGGAGTATCGCCGGGTCGTGTCTTCGAATCCGTCGATAGATTCGACCACCTCGAGTCGCGCACCATCTTCGGCGGCCTCGAAGGCATACGAGCCATCGTCAACGCGTACGAGCTTGCTGCGAGCGGGCGGAAAATAAGCGAGCGTCGCCTCGAAACTCTTTCGCAGGCGCTCGACATCAATGAGGCCGTCGTAGGCGAAGACGAACTCTATCGGATACGAGCCGGCGCCGGTGAAGATGTGATCGATGGGCGACAGCGGGATTCTGGTCATCTGCCGAGCCGTTCAGTCGATCCTCAAGATCTTCGCTCCGCGTATCTTGCCTGTCTTCAGCTCGAGAAGCGCTGTGTTGGCATCTGCGAGCGGGTACTCCCGGGTCTCGGGCTTGATTTGCATCTCGGCTGCCAGGTCCAGGAACTCGCTGACGTCTCTTCGGGCGACGTTGGCGACGCTCTTCATCTCCTTCTCGTACCAGAGATGCTCCGGATAGTCCAACCGCAAAAGGTAGTCCTTGTCGGTCTCTTCTTTCCGTATGGCGTTGATGACCAGCCTGCCGCCGGGTTCCAGGTTTCGCATGGCTTCGACGATCGGTTTCCACATCGGCGTCGTGTCTATGATCGCTGCTAGCTGCTGCGGTGCGGTGTCTTCCGTGTCGCCCGCCCAAACCGCACCGAGCTGGAGGGCGAACGCTCTCTCCTTCTCGCTCCTGGCAAAGACGAAGACATCGCTGTCCGGGTAGCGGTGCTTGGCCAGCTTGAGCACGAGGTGGGCCGACGCGCCGAAGCCCGTGAGTCCCAGATTCTGCCCGTTCTCGAGGTTCGCCAATCTCAGCGAGCGATAGCCGATGGCACCCGCGCACAAGAGGGGCGCGGCTTCCGAATCCGAGAAAGCGTCGGGTATCGTGTAGACGAAGTCTTCCCGCACCGTGACATACTCGGCGTAGCCGCCGTCTGCATCTCTGCCCGTCGCCTTGAACGCGCCGCAGAGATTCTCATCTCCCTGTCGACAGAACCTGCACGTGCCGCAGGAGGAGAATATCCAGGCGACGCCGACTCGGTCTCCTATTGAATAGCGGGTCGCGCCGCTTCCCAGCCCCGCGACTCGCCCGACCACCTGATGGCCCAGTACGACGGGCAGCCTAGGCGGTGGAGTCCGTCCTTCGATCTCGTCGAGTTCCGTGTGGCAGACCCCACAAGCCGAGACTCTGACTAGGAGCTCTCCGCCGGCCGGCTGCGGGTCCGGTAGGTCCACCAGTTCTAGGGGCTGACGGTTTTCTTCGATTGAACAAAGCTGCTTCAGCACTAGCGCCTTCATGAGCGCAGGACCTCTTTGGCTGTGTCGTTCGCAGTCGCTGGTGCTAAGCTCGTTTGAAGAGAGCCGCGCTGCAAGCGATTGATCGCGATCTCGCGGCCCTACATTATTCGGGGTGAGATTTCCGAATCCCTATGGTTGAGATCGTAATCATCGGTGCGGGCATCGCGGGGTTCGCCGCCGCGCTCGCCTGTTGGGAGCGAGGCGCGGCCGTCACCCTGGTGGAGGCGCACCGGCCTGGCGCCGGGGCGACGGGAGCGTCTGCCGGGATGCTGGTGGCCCAATACGAAGCCGGATCGGCCGATGCGCTGTTTGGGCTCTGCCTGGAGAATCGTCGGCGATACCCGGACTGGGCGGCGCGGCTGGAGGATCTGGCGGGTCGGAGTCTCGACGTCCGCTGGGACGGGATGCTGGTGGCCAACCTCTCTGTGGCCGAGCATGAGGAGGCCAAGCAGACGGCGGCGTGGCAGAGGGGCGCAGGACTTCAGGCGGCGGTGCTCGACCCGGCGGAGGCCGCCGGGATCGAACCGAACGTCTCGTCCGAAGTCGTGTCGTATCTGTGGCTGTCTCAGGAAGGCCAGCTCGACAGCCAGCGGCTGGCCGAGGTGCTTGGGGATGCATTGCGGCGAACGGCGATCCGTCTGGTCGTCGGCAACGCTGCTCTGGAGATCCTTTCGCAAAGTGGCCGCGTGGTCGGTGTCGGGCTGGCCGATGGCCGGGCGCTCGAGGCCGAGGGAGTCGTCCTGGCCGCTGGCGCCTGGAGCGGCGCGCTGAGAGGGCTGCCGCGCGAGCTGCCGGTGCGGCCTGTGCGCGGCCAGATGCTGCGCTTCTCAGCCGGGGCACCCGCGCTAAGGCCGATCGTCGCCAGTCATGCCGGACGTTACCTGGTGCCGCGAGCCGACGGTTCCGTGCTGGCGGGGAGTACCATGGAAGATGTCGGCTTCGATCGCTCGATCGATGAGGCCGGGCTCCAGGCGATTCATGGCTCCGTCTCGCGGTTGGTGCCCGGGCTAGCCGATTACAGGCCGATCGAGCACTGGGCAGGCCTGAGGCCGATCAGCGCCGACCGTCAACCGATCATCGGACCTGAACCGGAGTTGAATGGACTGTTCTACGCGACCGGCTACGGCCGTGACGGGATTCTTCTGTCCCCGTTGGCTGGGGCCATCGTGGCCGACCTGGCGACGACGGGTGTGTCAGAGATCGACTGGAAGCCGTTCCGGCCGGACCGTCCCTGGCACGATGCGGGTTGATGTCCGACAGATAGTGGGTATTCTTTTGCCCGCCGAATGCGACCCTCGGCGCGCTTCGCGCATCCAACAGGATAATGGATTACCCGAACAGAGAGGGAGTAAGAATGGCTGCTAGACACACTGGCCTGCTGGCGCTCGGCCTACTCGCCGTTTTGGGCGTCGGACCGCTGCACGCCCAGAGCGAGGAACGGCTCGAGCAGCCGGACGCCACCTTCCCGGAGGGGTTCGCTCTGGTTCAAAGGGTCCGTGAGCTGTCGGATGGGCGAGTGATGGTTGCCGACCCGCTCGGTCAGATTCTCGTGCTGGCCGACATGACCGCGGGGACCGCCGACACATTGGGCGGTGTGGGGCAGGGCCCGGCAGAGTACCGGCAGCCCGATGTCGTATTCGCGCTTGCCGGCGACTCGACCTTGCTGCTCGACCTCGGGAACGCGCGGCTGACGGTCGTCGGTCCGGACGGAGGCTTCGGTGAGACGCTGCCGGTGGCGCAGGGCGATCCGATGACCGGCTTGCTGATCGTTCTTCCGAGAGGTGTGGACGTGCGGGGCGGTGTTTACTTCAGGCCGATGGGGGGCCGGCCTGGGGCCGGTGTCCCGGATTCGGCCGCAATCGTTCGTCTCGATCGAGGCAGCGGTGGTTTGGACACCATCGCCAGAGTGAAGCTGCCCAGCATGAAGCAATCCACATCCGGCGGTGCGGGGAACCAGAACGTGAGTATCATGCCGGTGCCACTCAGCCCGGAGGACGCATTCGGGGTGGCCTCTGACGGCAGGGTCGTGATCGCGCGTTCAGGCGATTATCACGTGGAGTGGGTGCACCCTGATGGCCGGGTGGTGCGTGGCGCTCCCGTTGAGTACAAGCCGGTGAAGATTCGAGACGCTGACAAGAAGGATTGGGGAGAGAGTCTGAGCAACGGAATACGTATCGGCGTGAGCGTCAACAACGGCGAACGGCGCATGTCGATGGGGCGCGGTGCTGGGTCCGGCGACCCCGACCTCGACAGCTTCGATTGGCCCGAGGAAAAGCCCGCCTTCGTGGCCAACGGAGTGTGGGTCAGTCCCGAGGGAGATGCCTGGGTCGAGCGGTCGGTTTCAGCGGGTGAGCCGGTCCACTTCGACATCTTTGGGGCCGACGCCGGGTTGAAGGGGAGTGTGTTCCTTCCTGCGGGTCGTGATCTCGTCGGTTTTGGCAAGGGCACGATCTACGCCGTGCACACGGACGACCTGGGCCTGCAGTGGTTGGAGCGCTACAGGCGCTCTGACACTTGATTCGTCGCGCCGAGAGGCAAGAAGAAGGGGCGGCTCCGCGGCCGCCCCTCTTATTGGGAAATGTCTCGAGCAATCAGCCTTTGATCTTGAAGGACAGGCTCAGCCGGGATCGATAGCGCACCACGTTACCGTCCTCGACTGTCATGTCGAGCTTGAGGACCTCGGCAATCCTCAAGTTCTTGAGGCTTTCCCCTGCCTTCATCACGGCGTTGGTCGCCGCCTCCTCCCAGCTCTTCGTGCTGGTCCCGACCAGCTCGATGACCTTGTATACGCTGTCGGCCATGGTGCTCCTCCTCGTGGGGTGTGGTCACTCTTGGAACGGTCGCTGCGGAGAATCTGCGGCGGCGATCGGCGGCTCGCCAGAGGTAGGGGTGAGTAGCTGCGCTAGACGGCCGCGGCGGCTCAGAGTAGTTGCTGGAGCAGATTCTGCGCCTCCGTCCGACCTTCTCGAGTGAGAGCGACCTTGTCTTTGGTAATCTCGTAGAGGTGGGCGTCGGTCTCTACCTGGGTCTTCACGTTCTTGGAAGTCGGGGACAGCTTCGGTGCGTAATCCAATCGCCGAAACAGGCCGGCGATACCCTTGGGCGCGACGGCCTTCCTGTGGTGCGCTAACACGAGGAGCAGTTCCTCACCGAACGTCTTCGTGCGTGGCAGTATCTCGTCCGTGAAGTACTCCTCGTCGACGTTGTGGAGTGTGGTCGGACCTTCGTCCTCTTCGACCGATGAGTCGACTCCGTCCGGGGCCATGAGCGGCTGAACGAATTCGAGATCGACACCCTCGATGTCGATGTCCTCGTCCTCTGTGACTTGCGGCTCGATTGGCTCCAAGGGCTCGATTGTCACTCCGCCGGCTTCCACCATGTCCATGTACTCGCGCAACAAGGCGATCCGCTTCTCGATCGTCGAGATCTGTTCCTTGAGTTTCTCGATGTGATTTTCGGTGGCAGTGATCTTCTGTTGGGTGTCTTCGATCTGCGCCCGCAACGCCTCGATGTTCCCGTGCGCCGCCTGGATTTGGCCTTGCGTGGCCTTGAGTGTCCTCTCCTCTTGGGCCAGCTGGCTCTGCAGGTTGTCGATTTCTGGCATGATCTCAAGTGGGTGAGGGGTTAGGCGGGGGAGCGAGTCTAATGTGCCCGAAAGGCCAGATCCGGGCAAGGGTATCGCGAAGCGCTGATATTTGTAGGTTCTTCTCTCGGTTGTGGTAGGGGGAGTGTTTTGGTAATTTGAATTGCGCTCCCCGCCGTTAACGTCCGCCAGCCAGCCGGTTCCGCTTCCCTGAGCGGTTCTGTGGCTGCGTCGAGGTGGCCTTGCTCGATCTCCTCCAAGCGACTGGAGACCGGTTCCTGGGAGTGGGCTGTGTCGCTCTTAGTAGGTATCCGCTGCAAGGATAGCGTCGTGCTCGCCGCCAGTGGCCCCGGGGCTGTGCCGTCCGAGAACGGGCTGCCCCCGGCGCGGCAGTGGGCCAAGAAGCTGCGGGTCATAAACGACCTCGCGGTTCTCGGTGTGTCGGGACATGACGGTCTCGCACAGGAGATGGCTTTGTCCCTCGAGCGCTGCCTGGCGGACGGCCGCCACGATTCGCACGAAGAAGTCCTGCGAAGCGAGATTCGTGACGCTTTGGCGACGCCGGTGCAACGCACGGTAGCCATCCACCGTACGCTGCAGGGTTTGCCGGGCTACGGAATCACGACGACTGACTACGTGCTCAGCCAGTCTCTGGTGGCGGTCCCGTTCGGAAAGTCGCTGCGCCTCTATGTCCTCGATCCCGACTGCTCGCTGACCGAAATCACCGAGGAGTTGTCGTGGGTCGCGATCGGTAACGCCCGAGCGATCGCCGAGCCTTTCCTTGCCTTCCTTCGCCACATCCTTTGGGGCGGCGGTCTGCCGAGCACAGCTCACGGCGAGCTGGCGGCCTATTGGTCCGTCCGTCACGCCATGGAGTACTATCCGGCCGGCTTGGCGCGGCCAATCCAGCTGACGGTGATGAGTCTGGGAAGAAAAGACTCGGTCGAGGTCGTGGAGCGTGGCGAGCGAGAGCTGGCGATCCTCGACCAGACCGTCGAGGCGAGCGTGGATGCGATCCGTCGCAGTTTCGGGGCGCAGCATACGAAGCCCGCTGGTTCTGGCTCAGCGCCGCCCACGCCGCCACCTCCGAGCGCCGAGAAACCCCCGCGCAAGAGAGTTCCCGAGGTACGCCTGACCATCGAATCCCCAGAGCAGCGGAAAAAAGGCCGCAAGTGGTAGTCCGCCGCGCCAGGCACCTCCGTAGATAGCCGAGATCGGACGCGGAACTCTACCTGGGCTCCCAAGGCGCTTGCAACCGTTGGGCGCCTAGAGCGTTCTAATCAATTGAAGGGTCGAGGGCGCTTGCTCCCGCTTGCGGGTAGGCGCATCTTGCTTGGCACACGACCGTAGGTCGATCGACTGACTGGGAGACCGATTCGATATATGGGGGACAGCGGCTCTGGGCTGCGCGCCTTTCTGTCTGAGCTGCAGCGTCGGCGTGTCTTCCGCGTCGCCGCTTTTTATGCCATAGCCTCCTTCGCCGTTCTGCAGGTCGGGGAGATCGTCTTTCCCGCGCTCAAGTTTCCCGAGTGGAGCCTCACACTGGTCGTGACGCTCATCTTCCTGGGCTTTCCTGTCGCGTTGGCGTTGGCCTGGGCCTTCGACCTCACACCGCGCGGTGTTGTCCGTACAGAGCCGCAGGCGGACGATGCGTTATCGTCCCAACACTCGCGAACCCCCGCCCTGATTGCC
>JBDHAI010000024.1:0-18977 GCA_039588155.1 Gemmatimonadota bacterium
GCGGTTTCTTCCGCAGCTCACTCCCGTGTCTCTCGCCCCAGCTTCTCTACATCAAGGCCTGCTTCCGGAACGTACTCCAGGAGGTCGCCCGGCTGACAATCCAGCTCACGACACAGCGCCTCCAGCGTCGAAAAGCGGACCGCCCGCGCCTTGTTCGTCTTCAGGATCGACATGTTGGCCAGCGTGTTGCCCACACGATCCGACAGTTCCGTCAGCGTGAGCTTCCGCTCCACCAATACTCGATCGAGACGAACGACGATCGCCATCGCCACCATCCTAGACCGTCAGCTCCTGCTCTTCTCTGAGCTCGGTGCCCTGCCGGAACACCTCGGCGATCACCAACACGACGATCCCGATAAGGATCGCCCCGAGGTTCGGCCGAGGAATCGTACTCAGCGACAGGCCGGCGAAGGCGAAGTTGGCTTTCAGGAAGAGCGACTGCCCCAGGAGGATGAAGAACCGGGCGACTTCCATCGCCACGATCACCAGACCGATGAAACGGATCCTGACCGCGTTTGCCCGCACGAAGGGTGTGCCGGCAACCAGGGTCCTAAAGACCTGACGGAGCTGGTAGATGATCGCCAATGCGGCGCCCAGCCAGATGACGATCAGCCCAAAGTAGGCCAGCAGAAGAGCCACGTTCCGGCTTCCAAACACCAGCTTCCCCGCCGCCTCACCGATCACGGCACCCTCGACTCCCAGCTGCTCAGACTCGATAGAATAGACGGCCGGATCGATCTCGAACTGCACCCATAAGTCGAGCCGGCCCCTCGATGACCCGCCTAGCGCATCCAACGCGACCAGGATGCCCCCAGCCAGCGTCAGGTACCACGCTACGTCGAGCACGACCTTCATGACCGAGGACAGCGATGCCCGGCCCAACGTTTTCATGATCTCCTCCAGCCTCAGCGCCCTAGCAACCCGAGACCTTTGTATTATTGTAAAGCAATAAATCCTTATTGTCAATCATTTAATCATTACTGAAATACAGTAAACCGACTGGCCCGGACCGTGAATCCCCGCTAGAATGGCCTCGGCGGCCTACACCCGGAGAGATCTGGAGATGAAGTACCACCACATCGGCATACCGACGGATCAGAAGCGGCACGAGGAGGAGTACCTCGAGAAGCACGGGATGTACGTCTCGGGGTTCGAGGCGAGCCCATTCGGTGTCGAGTGGATGCGCTTCGAGCCGGACAGCTCGGTACCCGAGCTGGTAAGGACCGTACCTCATGTCGCTTTCGAGGTCGACGATCTCAGGGCCGCCATCGAGGGGTACGAAGTGTTGATCGAGCCCAACTCCCCGTCGGAGGGTGTGCGCGTGGCGTTCATCGTCCACGACGGCGCCCCCATCGAATTCCTCCAGTTCGACTAGTGCGGAACCCGGCTCTGGCTGTGTCGGTTCTTCGAGGCATGAGATTTCGCTCGCCAAAACTCGAGCACATCGCGCTGCTGATCGTCCTTTCCTTCGTGGGCGCGGAACCCCTACACGCGCAGCCCCAACCGTTGCGTGCCGATTTCAGCGACCGGGCCCGGCTCTGGCAGAATGTGAGGCTCGCCGACCGGGCGAATCGGTTCACCGTCGTCGAGGACGCGGGCCGAACGGTTCTCAGCGCAGAGAGCGATCGAAGCGCATCGGCCCTCTGGTTCGAGCTTGGGGTTCCCCCCGGCGTGCTGAGCCGAGTGCGCTGGCGCTGGCGAGTGGAAAGCTCGATTCCGGGGAATCGTCGCGAGAGAGAGAAGAAGGGTGACGACTACGCAGCCCGCTTCTTCGTCATCTTCGAAGACGAACCGTTCAGTCGTGAGGCCCGCGCGCTCTGCTACGTCTGGGCCGCCAGCGAACCGGTAGGAAGCAGCTACACCAACCCTTACTTCGAGAACGTCACCACGATCGTGTTGCAGAGTGGGGACGAGCGTGCGGGTACCTGGGTGGCGGAAGAGCGCGATTTCATCGCCGACTACCGCACCGCTTTCGGCGAGTCGCCCGAGCTGCTGACGGCCGTGGCGGTTATGGTCGACACCGACAACACCCGGAGCTCGGCGCGGGCGTGGTTCGACGACATCACCATCGAATAGCTCGGCAAGTCAAAGCGCTTGGTCGGGCACGATAGGAGCCGCGAATGGACATTTGGAGCGCCCTGGCCCGTCCCAGATCTTCGCCACAGCTGCGCGACATGAAATGAGCGGCTTATATCGTCCCCGACCGCCGAACGCGATGTGAAGCGAGAGGCGCCTGCCACGCCCCGGCAGCCAAACGCACTCTTACCTAGTACTTCAGCCCGGTGTCGCAGAGGATCGTCACGACACTGGGGTCGGACCCCAACCGCCCGCTCTCGATCAGCTTCCGCGCCGCGCACACGTTGGCCGCTGCCGAGAACCCGACGTGCAATCCCTCTTTTTCCGCCAGTAGCTTGCGATGGTCGCTGGCTTCCTCATCCGAGACCGCGATGAAGGCATCTGCCAAACCCGGATCCCACTGCGGCGGGATGATCGCGTAGCCCGTTCCCTGAAGCAGGTGGCACGGCTCAGTCACCTCTCGACCCGCCAACACCGTAGCTCCCTCAGGCTCGACAGCCACACAGATGACGTCCGGCTTCTTCCGCTTCAGGAAGCGGCTCACCCCCACGAACGTACCGCCGGTCCCGACGGCGGCGACGAACGCCGACAGCTCTGGCCCGACCGCCTCCCAGATCTCCGGCCCGGTACCCTCTTCATGGGCGCTGACACAGGCGGGATTGTTGAACTGGTCTACGTAGAAGGCGCCCCGCTCGTCCGCGATCTGGATGGCCCGCTCCGTTGCCACCGCGATATCGCCGCCGGTGACCTGGCCGGGACAGCCCTCCACCTGGGGGACGAGAACCACCTCCGCACCCAGCGCCTGCATCTGCCGGGCACGCTCCGGGCTGTTACCCTCCGACATGGTGGCGAGAAAGGGGTGACCGAGCACCCCGCAAACGAAAGCCAGCCCCGCCCCCATGTTGCCGCTCGTCATCTCGACAACCGGCTGCCCCGCCGCCAGCGTCCCCGCAGCGCGGGCGTCTTGAATGATGCGGAGCGCGGCGCGATCCTTGACGCTCCCACCGGGCTGGAGAAACTCGGCCTTGGCCAAGAGGCTGCCGGGCCCTGGGTGGAGCCTGGCCAAGGCGATGAGCGGTGTACCGCCGATCAGGCTGAGCGCGCTGCTTGAGATATCGGCCATATGGACTTACTAGGAGGCTGTCCGGTAGGTCGCAAGGTGCAGCAAACTGAGAGGTTGACCGAGATGACTCGCACCGCACTGATCTTCATGCTGCCTCTGCTCGTCGTCGCCGTCGCCGGCCCCCTCTGGGCCCAGGACCAGCGGTGGCCGCGAAGGGTATTGCTCACCAACGATGATGGTCTCGATGACGACGGCCTGGTGGCGCTGGCTCGTGCCTTCGCGCCCGTGGCCGAGACCTACGTCGTGGCCCCTCTATCGAACCGCAGCGGCAGCACGAACTACGTATCCGCCATCGCCACTCGGCAACTGGTCGTGGAGGCCAGAGACCACGTGGAGGGGGTCATCGCCTACGGAGTGGACGGGTTCCCGGCCGACGCGGTCACCTTCGCACTGACGACGCTGATGGCCGACGACACGCCCGATCTAGTCATCTCGGGCATCAACAACGGCGCCAACTTGAGCGACGACGCCTACCTCTCGGGCACCATCGGCGCGGCGCGGGCCGCCGCCTTCTTCGGCGTCCCCGCCCTGGCCGTCTCCGGTCACAACAATGAGCCCGAGACCCTGGCCACCCTGGCCCGTTGGATCGTCGAGCTCGCAGGCAGCGACCTGATCCGTAACCTCGAGCATCGGCAGTATCTCACCGTCAGTTTCCCCCGGGTCCCGGCCGACGAGATTTCCGGAGTGGACATCGTGCGTCGCGGCCCCTGGCCGTGGAAGATCGCCTTCGAGCGCGATTCAGACTCCGACGAACCCAGTCGGGAAGCCTGGACCATGAGAATTGAAGGCGACTCGGTCGCACCAGCGGTCGGCACGGACCTGCACTCCTACCGAGACAACCGCATCGCCATTGTGCCAATGCGGCTGGACGACCACGACTACGAGCTACTGGAGAGGTTCCTGACCTCGGGGGCGGATATCCCGGACTGGCCGCCTGACGGCCGCCAGCGCTAGGCGCCTGCCGGCTTCCGCGGCTACCCGAGCCACCGAAACCGCGAGCGCCCTCGCAACGTAGGAAGGAGAAGCAGGAGGGATGTCATAATGCTGAGACTACTCAAACCGATTCTACGGATCGTCGTCAAGGTGCTCGAGTGGATCGAGCGCAAGATTTGAGGTTCCCCCCGCAGGCCAGCGGCTGACCTTACGGTAACCTAACGACATCCGCCTCGGCGAAGAGAGCGCCGATGTGCAGGCCAATGCTCGACTCGGCGTAGAGTTCGGGCGGCACGCCGATATCTGCAAGATAGAGCTCGCCGACATACTCCGACGCTGCTGACATCTGGAGCCCTTGCTTCGGCAACGCCAGCGTCATTGTCGCCGTCGCACGTATCGTCGGATCGGCAGCGGCCCCGCTCGTCGTGTCGAGCCCCGACGGAGTGTCGAGCGCCAGTATGGGCACGCCCTGTCGGTTGACCCAACGGATCAGCTCGGCGGCGTTGCCCCGGGGCGCGCCCATGAGGTTGTAGCCGATGATACCGTCCACGATGAGGTCCAGGCGATCGCTCGCGTCGATGGCACTGATCCCGTCCGCCTGGCCAACCGGCAAGTTGATCCGCCGCACGATGGCCAGCTGTTGCCCCGGAGCCCGGATGAAGCCGTGGTCGGGACGCGTGAGCACGACCCACACGTCCGCACCCCAATTACTCAAGCGCCGCGCGCAGGCCAGCGCTCCACCGCCGTTGCCGCCCGTTCCTGCAGCCACCACCACTTTTTTCCCGCGCGGATTACCCTCCAGGAAACGGACACGTGCCAGGTGCGCCAGATTGCGGCCGGCATTCTCCATCATCTGGATCAACTCGATCCCGTAGTCGTCGATCATCAGCCGATCGACTTCGATCATCTGCGCCGTCGATAGCGCCGGCACGACTACATCATAGGTGGGTACACTCATAGGACCCGTCGGCTATGAGCTGGAAGCTCGGTTCAACCTGCCACACAACGATAGCCGGCCCGCGCACGCCGCAACAGGTTGACGGCCCTGGCCCGCTCCCCTACTTCTCAACCCCGTGACTCAGACAAACACCCCGATCGTCGAGTTCAAGGACGTCAGCCTTCACCTGGGCAACGCCCAGCCCATCCTCACCGGGCTGAGCTTCGATGTCCGCAGCGCCGAGATCCTCGTCTTGCTGGGCCGCAGCGGCTCTGGCAAGACCACGACCCTCAAGCTCATTAACCGTCTGCTCCTGCCCAGCGCCGGGCAGGTCTGTGTAGAGGGCCGAGCGACAACCGACCAGGATCCAGTCAGGCTGCGCCGGCGCATCGGCTACGTCATCCAGGAGATCGGCCTCTTCCCGCACTTCACCGTCGCCGAAAACATAGCCGTCGTCCCGACTCTCGAGGGCTGGGACCGAGAGCGGAAGCGCGAGCGCTCCGCCGAGTTACTCGAGCTCGTGGGGCTCGAGGCGGAGGTATTCGCCCGGCGTTATCCCAGCGAGCTCTCCGGCGGACAGCGGCAGCGCGTGGGCCTCGCCAGGGCTCTGGCGGCGGACCCGCCGCTGCTTCTTCTCGATGAGCCCTTCGGAGCACTCGACCCCCTGACACGCTTGGAGCTGCAGCGCGAGCTCAGGCAGCTACAGGCGCGACTGGCCAAGACGATGGTCTTCGTTACCCACGACGTCCGCGAAGGACTCTTCCTCGCCTCGAGGATCGCGCTCTTACATGACGGCCGGCTGGCCTTCATAGGCACGCCCGCCGAATTCGTACAGTCCGACCGCCCCGAATGCCGGGCCTTCGTCGAGGCGTTGGCCGAGACCGAGGTTCGAGGTGACCCCAAGGCAGGAGACGCTCGATGAACGTCTTCGAGTACCTATCTCGCAATCGTATCGAATTCCTGGAGCTGACCGCCCAGCACCTTTTGTTGGTCGGCATCTCCACCGGCATCGCCATCCTGGTCGGCGTACCTCTCGGTATCCTGCTCACGCGGCGACCGCGCCTCAGTCCGTCGGTACTGGGCATCGCCAACGTATTCCAAACCATCCCCAGCCTCGCGCTCTTCGGCTTCCTGATCCCGTTGCCGTTCATCGGAGGCGTGGGGGCCCGCACCGCGATCGTCGCGCTGGTGCTCTACGCTCTGCTACCCATCATCCGGAACACCTTCGCCGGCATTCAAAGCGTCGATCCCGCGATACGCGAAGCGGGCCGCGGTATGGGGATGACCGATCGGCAGCTCCTCTTCATGGTCGAGGTACCACTGGCCTTCGGTGTCATCCTGGCCGGAATCCGCATCGCCACCGTCATCGGTGTGGGCGTCGCGACTATCGCCGCGGCCATCGGCGCCGGCGGCCTCGGGGTCTACATCTTCCGCGGCGTCGCCATGGTGGACAACACGCTCATCCTCGCCGGCGCCCTGCCCGCCGCGCTCATCGCACTAACCGCCGATCTCGCGCTCGGCCGACTCGAGCGCCACGTCGCTCCGGTGCCGCCGAGACAGCTGGCAGAGCTCAGACCCGCATGAAGCAGTTGCTCGCTGGCCTGGCCATCGCGTTTGCGGCCATCAGCGGCTGCGACATCCTGGGCGGCGACCGCATCGTCGTCGCTTCCAAGAACTTCACCGAACAGACGATCCTCGCCGAGCTCGTCGCCCAACAGATCGAACGGCGGACCGGGCTGCGAGTCGAGCGACGGTTCTTCCTCGGCGGGACCTTTGTCTGCCATCGGGCCATCACAGCGGGCGAAGTCGACATCTATGTCGAGTACACGGGCACGGCGCTCACCGCGATACTCGAGCGCCCGCCGCTGCAAGACCCATCGGCAGTCTTCGATACCGTCGCCAGTGAGTACGCGAGCCGATTCGCTCTCACCTGGGGCAAACCGCTCGGCTTCAACAACACTTTCGCCATCCTGATCCGCGGCGCTGACGCTCGGCGCCTCGGCATCGAGACCATTTCCCAGGCCGCCGCCCACACAGCGGGCTGGCGAGCCGGCTTCGGCTACGAGTTCGTGGCACGCGAGGACGGCTTCCCAGGCCTGGCCGAGACCTACGGCCTCGCCTTCGCCGAGACGCCGCGGACCATGGACCTCGGGCTCACCTATCGCGCCCTCGCCGATGGCCAGGTCGACCTCATCGCCGGTAACTCCACCGACGGGCTGATCGCGGCTCTCGACCTGTTTCAACTCGAGGACGACCGGCAGTACTTTCCTCCCTACGAGGCGGCGCCGGTGATCCGGCAGGAACTCCTCGAGCGGCATCCTGAGGTGGCTGCCGCGCTCGATCGGCTCGCCGCTTCGATCGACGATGCCGAGATGCGGCGGCTCAACTTTCTCGTTGACGTCGAACACCGGGACGTCGCTCTGGTGGTTAGGGAATGGCTCGAAGACAACGAACCATGACGGCTCACGCACCGTGAATGCCCTGCACCCTCGCGTCAGGATCGTTTGGCGTCTATCCGCGCTGCTCGCCGTCCTGGTGCTATCCGCGGGCGTCGGTGCACTGGAGATCCTCGTTCTCAGTCCCCGCGACGTTACCGGGTTCTACCCCGGCGTGGTCACGGGATCCGTGGCCGCACTCGGTCTCATACTCGCGCTGGCCTGGCCAGGACTCCACTTCCGCCACTGGCGCTGGGACGTCGGTCCCGATCGGGTCACGATTCAAAAGGGGGTCATCTGGCGCTCGCGCTCCTTGATACCGCGGGTGCGGATACAACACGTGGACACGCAGACTTCACCACTTCAACGCTGGCTGGGATTGAGCTCGCTGATCATTTACACCGCCGGTACTCGCGGCGCCGACGCGGAGATTCCAGGCCTGGCCGTCGAAGACGCCGAGCGCCTGCGCGAAGAGCTCGCTCGCCTCGACGAGCTGGATGAAACCGCCTGAGCACGATGACGGCTGGAGGCGGCTGCATCCCGTAACGCCGCTCCTACGCTCGGTCCAGCTCCTTTACGCCTTCGTTCTGGGCGCGCTGGCCGCTCGCTTCGGCGGTCCCATCATCCTCGTTCTCTTAGTAGCGACCGGCGGGATGGCCGCCTGGATCACCCTCAGCTACCTCCGTTACCGCTACCGCATCGACGACGACAGCATCGTCATTCACCATGGCGTTCTCTTTCGCCAAAGACGAGTCATCCCCCGCTCGCGCATCCAGAACGTGGACCTTCGCGCCGGATTAGTTCAGCAGATATTCGGCGTCGTCACCGCCAGAGTCGAGACCGCTGGAGGACAGGGCACCGAGGCGGCACTACACGTCGTCAGCCGGGCCGAAGGCGAAGATCTGCGCGACACCCTGGTGGCTATCCCCGGCCGCGGAGCGGAGTCTGCCCTCCCAGCCAGCACCGCTACAGCCGGCGCCGCGCCCGTCGACGCTGCGCGACCCGATCACGGCACAGCGGCGACCATCTTGCCCGAGACCACTGTCCGTCGCTCGTCGACCCTCGACCTCGTGATCGCCGGCGCCACCTCGAACCGAGCCGGCTTGTTGGTGGCCGCTCTTCTGGGCGGCGACTACTTCCTAGACGTCATGCCCACCGAATGGTTGCTGAGACGCTTCCTGCCGCCCGAGCTCATGACTCCGGAGACCGCGGCCCAAAGCCTCGTCGAGACCGCGCAGCACGACTTGCGCACCTTTCTCATCGTACTCTCTGTGCTCGTGCTCTTCTTCGGTCTGGCCGGCTGGGGTCTCTCCATATTGGCCAGCGTCGTTCGCTTCTTCGAGTTCACACTGAGCCAGAACGCCGGCGAGCTACGCGTGAGCTACGGACTGCTGACGCGGCGCGAGAAGGGCTTTCGCCGTGCCCGTGTCCAGAACGTTCAGATCGAGGAATCGATACTCCGCCGCTGGCTCGGGTTCGCTTCGCTGCGCGTGCAGACGGCGGGCTACGGCCCCGGCTTGAAGGCGGACGAGCGAGTCGAGACGCTAACACCGCTCACACGGGCCGCCGAGGTCGGTGACTACCTGACGGCGGTCTTCCCCGATATGGCCTGGGAAGGGGTCGAGTGGCGGCCCTCGCACCCCCGTGCCCGGCGCAGGCTCTTCATTCGCCGCGCCCTCGTGGTAATCCTGGCGAGCGCCGTGCTGGCGCTGATCTTGGGTCCGCAAGCTCTGCTGCTGCTGTCGGCGCTCGTACCCGCCTGGATTCTGGCCACGGCCCATTATCGCCACCTCGGCCACGCTCGCTCCGGTGCCTACGTGCTGACGCGCGAGGGGCTCTGGACACGCCGCACCTACATCGTCCCCATCCGCAGAATCCAGGCGCTCCACCTGAAGCAGACGCCCTTCCAGCGTCGTCTCGGCCTGGGAACCGTGGTCGTCGAGACCGCCGGCAATCCCTACGACTGGCACAGCCCGCGATCGCTTGATCTTTCCAGAGGTTATGGCCTGGAGTTGATGGAGGGATGGGCGTCTGAGGTCACGCGAACAGGACTTGTTTTTTAGGCCGCGCCCGGATGCCGGATCGTCTGTAATCCTTCTGTAACCATACTGTAACGATGAGCTCGGAGCGCTCCTTCACCATCTCAAGTTGACCCGGCCACCGCACGACGCCTACCTTCGATCCCGACAACCTCTGGACTCTGGCAACTGTCGCAGGCGAGGACACCCATGAACCCGCTCCTGGCTCCATTCACCGCCCTGGCGCTTCTACTGAGCTCGGCCTCTCTCAGCGCGCAAGAGAAGCTGAAGATCTACATCTCCGCCGACATGGAAGGGGTGGTGGGCGTGGTCACCAGCGATCAACTCGGCCCCTCCGGCTTCGAGTACGCAAGGGCCCGGGAATGGATGACGGCCGAAGTGAACGCCGCCATCGAAGGCGCCCTCGCGGCTGGCGCGACGGAAATCGTGATCGCGGACTCTCACGGCAACGGCCAGAACCTGCTCATCGAGAGACTGCCGAAGAATGTGACGCTCGTACGCTCTTGGCCGCGCCCCTTGATGATGATGGAGGGCATCGACGACACGTTCGACGCCGCCATCTTCATCGGTTACCACTCCGGCACCTCGAACCCCGACGGCGTAAGAGCGCACACACTGTCCAGTGCTCGACTCGCCGACGTGAAGCTCAATGGAATCTCGGTCCCGGAAGCGGGCATCAACGCCGCGATAGCCGGACACTTCGGTGTCCCGACCATCATGATCTCCGGCGATGATGCCATCGCCGACGAGACGCGTGCACTGCTGGGCGACATCGAAGCCGCTGTTGTGAAAGAGGCGATCAGCTTCCACTCAGCCAAGACACTGATGCCCGAGGCGGCTTACACCCTCATCCGGGAGACAGTGCAGCGTGCCATCGCACGCATCGACGATTTCGAGCCCTACGAATTGGACACGCCGATCACACTGGACGTTCGCTTCAAGAACTATCGACCGTCCGAGGTGCTGGCCTATCTGTCGATCGTCGAGCGCATAGACTCGCATAGCATCCGCTTCGTCGGCAAAGACATGGTCGAGGTGTCCAAGTTCCTCGAGTTCATGCTGAGCTACGATGGATCTCTATCACCGTAGGCAAAATTGCCTGCGCGTTGATCCCGCCGGGATCGCATCGCATCTTGTTCAGTGCCGCGGCCCATGGCCCGGCTCACTGGGCGCCTAACAACACTGCGGAGGTCGGTCTTGAAACGCATCATGCGCGCGCTTCGCGAGATCCACCGACGTCTCCTGTGGGTGCCCGTCGCCATCTATATCTTCTTCTCGATTCTCGCCTACCAGGCCAGCCATCACATAATAGAAAGACAGGATCTCCCCATCTGGTTCGTCGATTTCGCCCTTCTCCTGCTGGTCGTTGGCCTGCCCATCATCCTCACCACGACCATTGTACAGGAAGGCATCCCCCGCCTCGGGCGCTCCGACCCCTCGCTCAACATCGCCCTCGCCGAAGACGCCAGCGATCCCGACGCGCTTGAGGTTGGGAGAACGCCGCCGGGCCTTTGGGCGATCTTCACCTGGCGGAACGCCGCCCTGGGGGGCGTTGCCGCCTTCATACTCTACCTGCTAGTTGCTGGAGCTTGGCTACTTCTCGCGGAGCAGCTGGTCGACGATGCCCAGAAGGCGGCGGTCGAAGAACCGGCGCTGGAACCACCGAACTAGACCGGCAGGTACGCCCCCACCTTGTCTGCACCTGATCTTGCCGCCAATTTGGGGCCCGAGTTGCGCTGTGTTTGATGTCGCCCCGAACCGCAAAGTGCACCCATGGTTCTCCATATCCTCGCTGCTATCCTCACCCTTCAATCGCCTCAATCCGCGACCGCGCCGCTCAGCATCGAAGAGTACATAGCGCTGAAGAAGCTGGCTGCCGTCGACGTATCATCCGATGGTGGCACTGCCGCCTTCACGTTGACCGAGGCCGACGTCGACGCGAACGCTTTCGTCACACGACTCTTCGTCTGGGACCAGGATAGGGGAACGAGGGCGGTGGCCAATACGTTTGTCGATGTCCAGCATCCGCGCTGGTCCGGCGACGGTGCACGGCTCGCCTTCCTCTCGGCAGGTAGCCAGCGCGGCAACGATCGGGGGCCCCCACAGATCTGGACATTGGAAATCTCTTCAGGATCGGTGAAACGGCTCGGCGAATTCGCAGAGGGAGTCATCGAGTACGATTGGGCGCCGGGCGACTCGATCTACGTACTCACATCCGGCGATAGTGACGGCCAACGCGAGTTCTGGAAGCTGAACACCCGCGACGGCAGCGCCGAATACGTTTGGGGTGGAGACCGCGGCATTCGCGACATTGCCGTCAGCCCGGACGGAAACTCGATCGCCTTCGCTACGAACGGCACCGGCGCGATTAACGAGTATATGAACTACAACCTTCGCGTCCTCGATCTCGGCACCAAGAGCACACGCGAGCTCACCAGTCGTCCCGGCTCGGAGACCGCACCCCAGTGGTCGCCGGACGGCGCTACCATCGCCTTTCGAGCTCCCCAGAACTCGAGGTTCCCGCACTCTCAAACCGAGCTATTCAGCGTCGCCGTCTCCAGCGGTGCCCTCACGAACCTGACCGAGTCTTTCGACCGCACCGTGGTCCATCACCTATGGCCGCCTGCCGGTGACCTGCTCTTCACCGCTGCGATTGGAACTTACACCTCGATGTTCGCCGCCCGCGCCGACGGCGCCATCATGCAGGTCGCCGGCGGCGACTATTGCATCGGCTCTTTTGATGCCGGGGCTTCGGGCTCATCTATCTACGCAATCCGCGAGTCGGCAACAGAGGCCGCCGAGCTCTGGAACATCGGGGCGGCCGGGATGGAGTCGCTCACCGACCTGAATGCCCGGGCTCGTCGCTGGGACCCGGGTCAGCAGCAAGTGATCCGTTGGACGGCACCGGACGGCCAAGCCGTCGAGGGGCTCCTCATCTACCCTGCCGGTCACCAAGAGGGTCGACGCTATCCGTTGCTAGTCAACCCGGCTGGCGGTCCGCTGAGCCGAGTGCGCAACGTGATCGATCAACCAGCGGGCTACCAACTCTACGCCGCACACGGATACGCTATACTCGCCCCGAACTTCCGAGGCAGCAGCGGGTACGGCGAGAACTTCGCTTCCGCCAGACGCGCCGACCTTGCCGGTGGTGACCTGGTCGACCTGCTAGCGCGCCTCGATCGAGTCGTCGAGATGGGCCTCGCCGACCCCGACCGCATCGCCGTCTACGGTGGGTCACCGGGTGCGTACGGCGCTTACGTGACGAGCTGGGCCATCACACAGACCCAGCGCTTCGCTGCTGCGGTTACGATCTTCGGATCTACAAGACCCTACGGTCTGCAACCTCCCATGGAAGCCGAGCCTCCCGAGTACGCCCTCTACGACGCGGGTTACATGGAGGTGTTGGAGCGCGAGCGATCACCGCTCGGGTCGATAGCGAACGTTCAGACTCCCCTGCTCGTCGTCGCTGGCGACATGGGTTCTCTGCTCTCGCGCTCGGGCCGAATCTATGAGGCGCTCACCGAATTGGGGCGAACCGTGGAGTACGTCGAGCTCGGTCGGAACCGGCCGAGCCAGATCGGGCCTCAGGAAACTACCGACCTCTTCTTCCGTCAACTGCGCTGGTTCGACCGCTATCTCAAATTCGCAGGAGCCGACCTCCTCGATTTCTTCCGGCCTGGCGAATGGGTCCCAGGCCCAGGCGGTTGGCAGCTGAGTGTCGTCCGTGCCGATGCGCGCCCCGATATTTCGGGCCTGACGCCGGAAGGCGATCGCTACTTGGAGATCGAACTGGCCATCCGGCCCGACGAAACAGCGCTAAGGGAAAACGAGCTACAAGGGTTTGAGCTCGATCCTGCCGAACACGTCAGCCTCGTAGCGCCGAGCGGTACCGCTCAACCGTTTGTGGGAACCATCACCGATGTCTTCGGTCGGGAAACGCTGATCACCGGTGCTCCCGGCGGGGTCAGCATTCTGGATATCCGACGCGCACCGCGCTCGGCCGTCGTGCTCAGATTGGCCTTCGAGATCCCCGCTGCAGCTTCTGAGTACCGGCTGCGGATCACCGGATTCGTGCCGGTGAGGATCTGGGTTGCCGAAACCGAATAGCGAAACAGGAGGCCGAACTTGAATAAGCGCCGTATCACGCTCCTCCTCAGCGGCTTGATACTCGTCGCGGCCATCGCCGCGACCGGACGCTTTCCTCAACAGGGCAACCATTACGGCTTCTGGTCGATCCTTCCACCTGCCGTCGCTATCATTCTCGCCTTCGCCACCCGTGAGGTGGTGAGCTCATTGTTTATCGGCATCGCGCTGGGCGGCGTGATTAGCGGCAAAATCAACATCGTCCAGGAATACCTCATCCCCTCCATCGGCAGCGAAGCGTATGCGCTCATCCTGCTCGTATATCTCTGGGCGCTGGGCGGCCTCATAGGTCTTTGGACCCGCACCGGAGGCGCTCAGAAGTTCGCGGAATGGGCGGGGAGCAAGATCGTCGTCGGGCCACGCACCGCCAAGTTCTTCGCTTGGTTGATGGGGATCATCTTCCATCAGGGCGGGACCATCAGCACGGTACTTACCGGCACAACGGTACGCCCGGTCTGCGATAAGCACCGCGTCTCCCACGAAGAGCTGTCTTATATCGTCGATTCGACCGCATCGCCTGCGGCCACACTCATCCCCTTCAACGTCTGGCCGATCTATGTCGGCGGCCTGGTGGTCGGGACCGTCCCGTTCCTCTCCACGATGTCGGAGAGCATCAACTTCTTTTTCAAGGCGCTGCCGTTCAACTTCTACGCCTGGTTCGCGATACTCTTCACTCTGTTGTTCTCCATCGAACGGATGCCCTTCCTGCCCGGCAAGCTGTGGGGGAACGTGCCGCTCGTGGTCGGCCGCAGAATGACCAGGGCCATACGCCGCGCTCGGGAGACCGGCGAGTTGAACGCGCCGCGGTCACAACCGCTCACGTCCGATGAGCTCACCGTGATCAGAATTCCGGAAGAATATCGCAGCGGCCTCATCGACTTCTTCGGGCCCATGGGCACACTCCTGGGCATCGCGATCATCCCCTACCTCTACACCTTCTTCATCCTCAAGTCCGACGACCCCACGCTGTTGATCGCCGAAGCTTTCTTGCTCGCCGTGCTGGTCGGACTCGCGATCGCTCTCATCAAAGGGATGCCGTTGCAGACGGCGATCGGAGCCATCATCGACGGATGTAAGGGCGTTACCATCGGCGCCATCGTCCTCGCTCTCGCGGTGACGCTCAAGAGCGTCGCCGACTCCGTGGGCACCGCCGACTACGTGATCGAAGTGACCTCGGCGTGGCTCACCCCAGTCATAGTACCGGCGCTGTTCCTCCTCCTCTGCATGGTGATCGCCTTCTCGACCGGAACGTCGTGGGGCACCTACGCGGTCGTCTTTCCCGTCGCCATGCCGCTGGCCTACTCAGTCAGCCAGGACCCGCTGTTTCTTACCCTGTGCTTCGGCGCTGTGACCGGTGGCAGCGTATTCGGCGATCAGTGCTCGCCGATCTCGGATACGACGATCCTGTCCTCGCTGGCCACGGGCTCCGACCTGATGGACCACGTGTACACTCAGATCCCGCTCGCCCTAACGGCGGCTGGGTTGGGCGCCGTGCTCTACACACTGCTGGCTGCGTTCGCCTTGTAAGTAGGCACTCTCCAGCGGTTCGTGCGTCATTGTTTGCCGGCCTTCACAACGCTGCCGTATTATCTCTATGTGGTCATGACAATGACCGGCAAGACATCCTCAGCGAGCGGGCGCGGGGTTCCGTCAGTGCGCCGCATGACCAATGGCCCAAGTCAGCCTCCAGAATCTGACCAAGGAGTTCGAGGACACGGTCGCCGTCGATGACCTGAACCTGGAAGTCGCCGACGGCGAGTTCGTAGTGCTCGTCGGGCCCTCGGGATCGGGAAAGACGACCGCATTGCGCCTCGTGGCCGGACTCGAGCGACCCACCCGCGGCTCGATCGCGATCGGCGATCGCGACGTCACCGACGTGCCGCCCCGAGACCGCG
Source organism: Gemmatimonadota bacterium (assembly GCA_039588155.1). Classification (GTDB taxonomy): domain Bacteria; phylum Gemmatimonadota; class Gemmatimonadetes; order Palauibacterales; family KS3-K002; genus JBDHGH01. The sequence continues at coordinate 15,582 of JBDHAI010000024.1, forward strand.
ACGTCGCCATGGTCTTCCAGAGCTACGCGCTCTACCCGCATATGACCGCCTACGAGAACATGGCCTTCGGGCTCCAGGTTCGCCGAATCGGGAAGCAGCAGATCCGTGAGCGCGTCGAGGAGACCGCTGAGATTCTGGGACTCGGCGATCTGCTTCACCGTCGGCCCGGCCAACTGTCCGGCGGAGAGCGGCAGCGCACCGCGCTCGGTCGCTCGATCGTCAGGCACCCGCAGGTCTTCCTTTTCGATGAGCCGCTCTCCAACCTCGATGCCAGTCTGAGGGTCGAGATGCGGGCCGAGCTGGCACAACTCCATCGCCGTCTGAATGCGACCATCATCTACGTTACCCACGATCAGGTGGAAGCGATGACGATGGGCCAGCGTATCGCGGTGATGAACGAAGGTCGCCTACAGCAATGCGCGGAACCGCTCCAGGTCTACCGGAACCCCGCTAACCTCTTCGTGGCCGGCTTTATCGGTTCGCCCTCCATCAACGTCTTCGAAGGCCGCCTCGAGGGTGGCGATTCAAGCTGGATCTTCAGGGGGCCCACGTTCTCGCTCGAGGTGCCCGGAAGGGGCTCGCCGCCCGAGGCGACGGCGACGCTTGGCGTCCGGCCCGAGGACCTCTGGCTGACCAGCGACGAAGGCACGTTCGGCGCGGTGGTCAGGGTGGTCGAGCCGATCGGCAGTGAAGTCTTGGTGCACATGGTCACCGCAGACGGCACCCGAGTGGTAGCGCGGGCACCGGCCGACTCCGCCGTCCGCGTAGACGAGAGCGTTTGGGTGGAGATCCCGCCGGCCAAGGTGCACCTGTTCCGCGACGATACCGGCGAGCGGGTAGTGCCATGACTTCGCTGCGCCGATGCACGGCAGCATCCGCGATTCTAGTGTCGGTCTTCCTGACGTCGAGTTGCGGCCACGGCGGTAGTGACGAGACCGTGCTGCGAGTCATGGCCTGGGCCGGCCCGGAGGAGCGGAGGATCGAGCAACACCTACTCGATAGCTTCGTCGAAAGCCATCCCAACATACGTATCGAGTACGAGTCGGTCTCGGCCAACTATCGCGAACGGCTGCTTACATCGATCGTCGCCGGCTCGCCGCCCGACGTCGCGCTCCTCGACAACGGCTCCCTTGGCGCCGCGCCCTTCATCTCCCGCGGATTGCTGCTCAATGTCGCGTCCTACCTCGACCGCGTAGGCGTGGACACGAGTGCCTACTACCCGGAAGTTCTGGAGATCTTTCGTCGGCCCGGCGCCCTCTACGCGTTTCCCAAGGACTTCAATCCGATCGTCGTCTACCTGAATAAGGATCTTTTCGAGGAGGCTGGTCTGCCGCTTCCAGGCTACGATTGGACTTGGGAAGACTTCCAGCGGATCGCGAAGCGACTCACTCGCGACCATGACGGCGACGGTCGCAACGAGACCTTCGGCACCCAGGTGCGCCGCGTCTTTTATCTCTGGCAGCCCTGGGTCTGGGCGGCCGGCGGCGACGTATTGAGCCCCGACGGCCGCCGCGCCAGCGGTTATTTGAACAGCTCCGAGACGGAGGCCGCAATCACGTTCCTGACCGACCTCGTCACCGTGCACGACGTCGTCCCCAGCGTCGATGTGCAACGCCAGGAGTCCGGCATGGAGCGCACGCTCTTTCTCACCGGTCGTATCGGTATGGTGATGAGCGGTCACTGGTGGCTGCCCAGCATCCGCCGCTACATCGATGAAGAGAAGCTGAGTGTTGCGGTAGTGCCCTTGCCCCGCTACCGCGATCGAGATCCCGTCACGGTCGTTTACGCGGCGGGCTGGGCGGTTCCCTACAACACGCGCCACAAGAAGCTCGCCGTCGAGTTGGCCGCTCACCTTTCTTCAGCGGAAGCCCAGCGCCTGCGGGCTGACTACGGGCTCGCCATTCCCTCGTTGCGTGCCATACATGAAGAAGTCGCGGCGGTGGATCGCTACGGCCTGGAAGACGCCTTTCTCTTCGCGGCACAACACGGCCGCATGGCCTGGGGCTCGACCGTCGAGAACTGGGCACACGTCGAGGCGCAGATGCCCGACATCTTCGACCGCGTGATCTTCTCCGCTGAGCCCGTTCACGACGTTACGACCGACGTCGCCCAGCGCATCGATGCGATTCTCGATGCGTCTCTACCCGAATAACGTTAGAGATGCCTCGACTCCGCCGCGCCTTCGCTCTACTGGTCGTCGGGCCCGCCCTCGCACTCGCGATCGGTGGAACGCTCGCGGCCCTGCGCAGTCGAGCTGAGCTTGGGCCCGCTCTCGAACGCCACGCAGCTGGCCGTGCCGTTGAATACCTCCGGCACGAACGCGCAAATCTCCGACGAACCTTGCAGTCATCCGCCGACCAGGTCGCTGAGCTTATTCCCGAGCTCGCCATCGAAAGGCTGACCGTTTATGACCCACTGGGGGAGGTGGGTACGTTTCCAGTGGACTCGTTCCCAATCCCTTTGCGATTACGTGTAGGCCAAAGCGACGCGATGCTCGCTGCTGCACGACGCGGCCACGTGGTCGTAGACCTGACGCGGCTGGAGGGACGAACGCTTTGGCTCGCTTACGTTCCCTACCTCGACCGAATCACCGTCGCGACACTCACTCCAGATCCAGAGCTGGCCGATCGCTTTGATGATCTGACCGGCTACTCGCTGGCGCTCTACTACGATGGCGTACTCGTTCCACCCAAACTTGCAGATTGGCCGTGGGAAATCCCTCCATCGATCGGCGATAGCCTGGTCAGTTACGACCGGGCGATCAGCACACGATTGGCTGGGTCGGAGATCGCCGCCGCGCCACTCAAGGATTTCGATGACTGGGACGTGATCGGCGCCGCGATGGTCAAGAGCTCGCAGCTCGCCCCATCTCTACCCGCGCTGCCGCTGCTGCCTATTCTGGCGCTGATCTTGGCTGCGGCTATTACCGTGCTCGCCATCGCCGGATCCGTCGAGCGATTTCATCTCGAGCCACGCCAGCTACGCCGACGCTTTGCCCTGGCGCTTCTACCACCGGCGCTGGCCGGCGCTTGGCTGACCGGCTCCGACGCCAGAACGTCGGCCAGAGCTACCGACGCCCTCCTCGAACTGAGCGGAAACGTCGCTGCAGCCGTCGAGGACCCAACCACGCTGACGTTGGACCGGCTGACCGCTCTAACCGGTGCGGAAGTCGCCGTCTTTCACGGCGATTCGCTGGCCGCCGCCAGCAGCGCAGTACCCTCCCACTTGTCGGACCAACTCGCGGCTCGAGCTGGGCGAACCCGAGTCGGGCAACGTCTACTGGCGTACCGCGCCGTCGACGTCGGCTCTACTACGCGACTCTTGCTTCTCTCTTCTCCCCTCGAAAGCGCTCGCAAGAAGACCCTGTTCTGGCTCGCCGCACTCTACGGTTTGTTG
>JBDHAI010000025.1:0-26415 GCA_039588155.1 Gemmatimonadota bacterium
CGGGCGGCCCGTGGCCCAGCCGCTTGAGGTAAAGCCGGCAGCCGTTCACCTCCACGGTCCGCTCGACGTTGAATTCGGGATCGCTCCCGCCTAACTTCCGGGCTATCATGACAAGAAGAATCCATACAAATGCGCGCCTCGCGCGCAACCAGGGAAGACCTTTCCGCCGCGCAACGCCCCCTCTAACGGCGCTGCTGGCGATGTGCGTCTTTGTTCCAGCGGTTCGAGCTCAGGACGTCCACCCCGATTCCCTGCTCGCGCACGTACGATATCTGGCCAGCGACGAGTTGGCCGGCCGCGAGGCCGGCGAGCCGGGTGCCGATGCCGCAGCCGCGTACATCGTCCGGGCATTCGAGACTTACGGGCTCGAGGCGCTGGGGAGCAGCGGCTACAGGCAACCCTTCGAGATCACGACCACGGTAAGGATCGGGCCCGACAGCGAGCTGATCATCGAGACCGCGAGCAGCCGTCGGGAGCTAGAGCTGTACACTGAATGGCTGCCCTTCAATTTCTCCTCGGGCGGCCAGGTCTCGCAGGTGGTGTACTGGGCCGGCTACGGGCTCACTGAAGATGACTACGAGGCAGCTCCGCAGCCCGAGGACGACTATATCGCTATCGTCTCTGGCGGCATACCCGATGACTTCGACCCGCACGGGTCGGGTGTCGACCCGTCGCCGCGTCGCAAAGCGACGCTCGCCCGGGAGCAGGGGGCCGCTGCCGTGCTTATCGGCGTGGAGCGGATCGCGGTGCCGCAGCCGGGCGACCCACCTCACTCCGTGGGGATCCCGGCCATCCAGATCCTAGCCGACGATACGTTCACCGAGTTGGCCGGACTCCAGGACCTCAGCGTCGCGCTCGATGCTCACGTCGAGCCGGCGCGGGCTCAGGCCTTCAACATCGTCGGGAAAGTGCCGGGCAGCGATCCAGAGCGAGCGGACGAGCTGATCGTCGTCGGTGCACACTACGACCATCTGGGGCTCGGCGGCCCCGGTTCGCTGGCCCCCGAGGCTGAGGAGCCTCACAACGGCGCGGACGACAACGCCTCCGGCACGGCGGTCTTGCTGGGGCTCGCCAAGTATTTCGCCGAGAATCCGGCTCAGCGGCCGGCTCGGAGTCTGGTCTTTGTCGCGTTCTCAGCCGAGGAGATGGGGCTCTTGGGCTCGGAGCACTTCGTCAACCACGCGCCGTTTTCGCTGGATGACGTGACGGCGATGGTGAACTTCGACATGGTCGGGCGGCTGCGCGACGACGACATCCAGGTCTTCGGAACGGAGAGTGCAGAGGAGTTCTCCTCTTTGCTCGACTCGCTCGACGCGGAGAGTCCGTTGAAACTGAGTCATGTCGGCGATGGTTACGGACCCAGCGATCAGACGTCGTTCTATGCGAAGGACATCCCGGTCCTACACATGTTCACTGGCACGCACTCGGAGTACCACCGGCCAGAGGATGACTGGCAACTCATCAATGCCGCAGGTATGGTCGAGGTGGCCAGTTTATCCGTCGCGCTCATCCAAGGACTGGGCAACTGGCCGAGCGACCTCACGCTTGTCAAACAAGAACGCCCTCAGGCTGGAGGCGGTGGAGGCTACGGTCCCTACCTGGGCACGGTGCCCGATTTCGGAGAGGTCGAAGGTGGCGGCCTGCGGCTGTCGGGCGTCCGAACCGATAGCCCGGCCGAGCGAGCCGGCCTACAAGTCGGAGATGTGGTGATCGAGTTCGGCGGCAAGGAAGTCCTGAACATCTACGACTATACTTACGCACTGAGAGATCATGCACCGGGCGACACTGTGATGATCAAGGTGCGGCGCAACGACGAGCTCGTTGAATTGACCGCGGTGCTGGGCAAGCGGAACTAACAGGACAACGTGCAGGTAGGGCAGAAGGCCGGAGTCAGTGCTCCGGCCTCTCTTGCTCTGTCCTCAGATTCGGCCCGGGTCGAGGTCGTCACGGGACTGCAGTCGGCGACTGGCTTTCAGCTCGGGGAAGTAATACACGATCACGCCGCTTTCCGGCTCGTTGCCGACGTCGACATAACCGCTGGCCACCATCTCGCGGAGCAGTTTCTCGGCTTCCTCGAATGACCAACCCGTGATCATGGCCGCCTGCGTAACCGTCAAGTGGCCACCTTCCTTCACCGCGGCGCTGAGCAGCATCTGCTGAGGTGTCAGATCCGGATCGCGCAGGCGCGTCGCACGCATCGCCCTTGCCTCCTCGAGCAAGTTGGCGTCTTCCACCTGGCGGCGCATGGTGATGAGATCGTAGAGCTGGCCAACCCCGAAGATCCCCCAGGTGAAGAGCCAGAGGAAACCGGTGCCGTACTTGCCCAGGTACAGGCGGTGAAGGCCCCCGAAGCCGAACAGCCAGCCGGCCCAAAGACCGTAGGATATGCCTTCCTTGTATTTCTTCTCGCCCATTTCCATCGACGGCTCGATCTAGCGGCGCTGGGCACGGCCAGTCCGGACCCCTCGCGCAGTTCTGCCTCCCACTTATTATAGACGCGGCTATGCCGCGCCGAGATTCAGCTTGGTGGGGCGCTGCGCCCGCTGGGCGCCGTCCTGCAACCTAAGCCGCGCCTCTCACCACCTCAAGGTGTGGGGGGCACCCCAGTAAGGAGGCTGACCATGCAACGATATGCCCGGCTAGCGTTCAGCGCGTCGCTCCTGGTAGCTTGCGCCGGCACCAGCGGACCTTTCTACGAGTTCCGACCCACTGACGAACCGCTCCGCTACGAGATCAGCGACCAGGGGGCGTTGACCATCGATACCCCCGTCGGCGCGCAGCGCTCGGTGGACTCTACGCGGGCCATGATCGCGTTGGAAGTGCGCGGCAGAACCGCTGAGGGCCGCCAGACCTATGTCACCTTCGAGGCTCTCGACGTCTGGGCCGGTGGCGACTTCAACAGCACACACATCGAGGGTGCCGAACTGATCGGCCAGCGCTACACCGGCACGCTGTCCGAGAACGGCGTGATCACCGTCAGCGACGCACCCGAGATTCCCAGCGGTTTGGCGGAGACAGCCGATCCCGCCGAGATCTTCGTCGATCTCCTGCTACCTTTGCCGCCGGGCGGAGTTGACGCTGTTGAGTCTTGGCCTCACCGTCGCACGACTCGCAGCGATGCGGGGATGGAGATCGACGCGTCGTACGACGGCACGGCATTTTTCGCCGGCGACACGACTTGGAACGGCGTGAGCGCCCGCATCGTCGTTTCAGAAGGGCTAAGTACCGTCAGCGGCCGAGGGATGCCTGCCGGCGCACCAGGTGAAGTGGAGTTCACCTTCTCGGGGAGATCTGTGACCCGCTATGTCTGGGATCCGCAACGCGGAGTGATGCTGGCTGCGAGCTCGCGGACAGATGCAGAGGGCGATCTCGAGGTGATCGATATGCAGATGACGATGCCCATCACTTACGAGGGTGTCCGAACGGTCTGGCTACGCTGAGCAGATAGCTTACAGCGGAGATTCGAGCAATGAGAACGTTAAGAGTACGACTGATCAGCTTCGCAGGCGTTGCCCTCCTCGGAGCATCCCAGCTTGGCTGTCCTGTCAACCCGGCCACCGGCGAGCGGCAGTTGATACTGTTCAGTGAGAGCCAAGAGATTGCGATGGGTCAACAGGGTGCACAGCAGGTTGCCGCTGCGCTCGGTCTCTACGACGACCCCGACCTGCAGCAGTACGTGAGCGACATCGGGCTCGCCTTGGCCGCACAGTCGGAAAAGCCCGACCTCCCCTGGAGTTTCCAGGTCGTCGACGACCCAATCGTCAACGCTTTCGCGTTGCCTGGTGGCTTTATCTTTGTGACCCGCGGCATTTTGGCACACTTCAATTCTGAGGCGGAGCTGGCCGGCGTGTTGGGTCACGAGATCGGGCACGTCACGGCTCGGCACTCGGCTGAGCAAATCAGCCGCGCCCAGGTCGCACAAATCGGCTACGGTGTGGGGGCCGCTTTCGTTCCGGAGATCGCGAGATACGGCGACCTCATCGGAGGAGGCTTTGGCCTGCTCTTCCTCAAGTTTGGACGGGACGACGAGCGCCAATCCGACGATCTGGGCTTCCGCTACATGAGCAGCGTCGGCTACGACCCGGCGGAGATGGTCGACGTCTTCAACATGCTGGGCCGCGTGACGGAAGCAGCAGGCGGCAGTCAGATACCCAACTGGCTATCCACGCACCCCGACCCAGGCGAGCGAGAGGAGCGAATACAGCAAGCGATTGCCGAAGCGGGTGGCCAACTGAGCGGTGAGGTCCGACGCGAACGCTACCTGCGTATGCTCGACGACGTCACCTTCGGTGTGAATCCACGCAACGGCTTCTTCCGCGGCTCGACGTTCCTCCACCCCGACTTGGAGTTCCAGATCGCTTTCCCCGAAGGCTGGCGGACTCAAAACGCGGTTCAGTTCGTCGCCGGTATCAGCGCCGACGAAGACGCATTGATCCAACTGACACTCGCCTCCGAGACTTCGGTGGACGCGGCCGCCAGTCAATTCTTCTCGCAAGAGGGGGTCCGTTTGGTGCGCGATTGGAGCGAGGCGATCCACGGCAATCCTGCGCGCTGGGGAACCTGGAACGCTACGACTCAGGACGGGACCGTACTCGCCGGGCAGGCTGTGTTCCTGGAATTCGACGGCCGGATCTACCAGATCCTCGGGTACACCCTGGAGAACACTTGGAACAAGTACCGAACGGTGTTCGCCAGCTCGAGCGCGAGCTTCGACCGACTCACGGACCGCGAGGTTCTCAGCGTGCAGCCGCAACGGCTCGATATTGTCGAGCTGGACAGGGCAATGACGTTGCGCGAGTTCGACCAGCGGCACCCATCCGACGTGGATCTCGCCACGCTGTCCTTGATCAACGGTGTGGGGGAAGATGAGAGGGTCCAGGCCGGCGCACAGCTGAAACGAGTCGTGGGCACACCCGTTCCGGGGAACTAGCTCACTTACGACCGAAATCTCGGCGACCGCAGCTCAGCGTACTTTGCCGCGCGCCGCTATCGGCCACACGTACAGGACGTTTTCGCCCTCTAGGATATGCAGCTCGTCGTGCAGATTGACCGCCGGGCAGACGTGATTCGGGATAACGTCGACCCGCTCGCCGATGCCGGGGAACTCGACCCCCTCAGGGATCTTCACCACACCGTGCTCCTCGCTGAGGCTCGCAATCCGCGCCTCCGGTGCCTGACGCACGTATCCGTAGCCCTCGTAGCCTGATAGGGCGAAGGCCTTACGAGCCGCTTCGGAGAATAGCGACTTGCTCCCTGCGTCCAACACAGCACGATCCGCCGCCGGTCGGCTGATTACGGTGGTCAAGACGCTCAAGGCGCACTCGTCCGCGCTCGCCTGGTCGAGGCACATCTGGTTCACGTCGTTGAAGACGTAGGTCCCCGGCCGCATCTCGGTGATCCCGGCGACCGAGGCCGTCCACGGTGCGGCCGGCGTCGACCCGACGCTGATGTCTTCGACGAGATGACCGCGCCTGCGCAGTTCTGCCGCCACCTCAACGATGCGTCGGCCGGCGCGGATGGCGACCTCCTCCAGCGACGCAGAGTCCGAAGCCCCACTCGGAACATGCCCTTCGTGGGTTTCTACGCCCCGCAGGCGAATACTCGTCGATTCCGCCACCGCGTCCGCGACATCCACGATATCGCTTAGTTCTGAGAGCCCGCAGCGACCTTTTCCGGTGTCGACTTCGATTAGCACATCGAGGCTTGCACCCGCATCGCGGAACGCGTCCTCAAGCAAGCGAACACCCTCAAGGCTATCGACGAGCACGGCGAGTCGCAGGCCTCCGGCCAACTCGATCAGCCGGCGCATCTTCTCGGCGCCGATGATCTGGTTCGCGATCAAGATGTCGTCGAGCCCGGCCGCCGCCATCACCTCGGCCTCCCCCAGCTTGGCGACCGTGATCCCGGCCGCGCCGATCTCGACCTGGAGTCTGGCGATGTGGGGCGACTTGTGTGTCTTAGTGTGGGGACGCAAGCGAACGCCAAAGCCATCTGCTCTTCTCTGCATGATCTCGATGTTACGGCGCAGCACATCTGAGTCCACCACGAGGGCAGGTGTATCGAGCTCGTGTTTCTTCATCAGGATATCTCGCTACTCGCGCACCTGGTTGAGCGTTCGCTCGATCTGCTCCATGTGCCGGAGGTCGTGACCTGCCAACAGCCTGACCATCAGATCGACGCTTTCGTCGCCACGCTCGGAGTGTCGCCCGACGCGCTCCCACAGAGGCCCGCGGGTGCGCAGGTAAAGATCGAGGTTGAGTCCGCGGAGTCGTCGCAGCTCTTCCATGAGCATGGAGAGCGGCCGCTCGTTGTGGTTCATGCCTCTTGCCATCAGGTCCTGGTCATAGCCTTCGATGGACGGTTCTTCGTGACTGAGCATCATCCGCGCTCTGTAACCGTAAACCCACTCGGTATCGCTCAGATGTCCCAGCACTTCCTTCACGGACCAGGCTCCTTCAGCGGGACGCTGAGTGAGGACTGACTCATCGACGTCACTCAGGCGCTCCTCTATGAGTCTTGGCGTATGCGCCATCACGTTGAGCGGGTCGCGGTCACCGAGGAGCTCGAGGAGCTCTCGCTTGTACGCTTCCGGCGCTTTGACAGGATCAGCAGCCATATCAACCCCTGATGTCGATTCTCCGGTCGAACCATCTCCGCATGCGGTCGTGGTCGAAGTCAGGACTCCTCTACCACTCTAGTCTTCAGATCGACCGCCATGGCGCTGGCGCCCGTGACCACGCTCTCAGCCTTGACGGTGGACTCGAGAATCTCAGCACGATGTGCCTCCCACCACGCACGGGCGTCGGTGTTGGTCCACTGACCGGCCGACGCGCAGGCATCCAGCATCTCAGCGAGCTGTAAGGCGCTGTCGGGCCGCAGCTCGGGTTCCTTGGCGAGACAACTCAGGATCACCGCCTCCAGGTCGCTTGGGATTCCATCCACGATCTCACTCGGCCTGCGAGGAGTTTCCTGCAGGTGTTTGGCCATCACCACCAAAGGCGATTCTCCGTCAAACACGGTCACGCCGGTGAGCAAGAAGTAGCCGACGGCACCCAGTGCATACAGATCGCTGCGCCCGTCGAGCTCTTCGTTCCTGACAGCTTCAGGCGAGATATACAGAGGTGTCCCGGTGACTACATTGCCATCGTCCATGGTGATCCCGACATCGCCTTCGGCGGCCACATCCTTGACCAGCCCGAAGTCCAGGACTTTGGCGACATCGCTCTGAACCCCCCGCTCGCAGAGCATGATGTTCGAAGGCTTGATATCACGGTGCACCAGCCCTCGCTGGTGAGCTTCATGCAACGATCCGCAGGCCTGCAGGAGCACGTAGATGACCCGGCTCGTAGGCAAGGGTCCAAAGCGCTCGACGATTTCCTCCAAGTCGACGCCCGCGATGTACTCCATCGCATAGTAAAACACATCCTCGGACGTGCGGCCGTAGTCGAAAATCTCGATGGTATTGGAGCTCGTGAGTTGGCTCGTGAGCTGCACCTCACGCTCGAAGCGCGCCAGCGCACCCTCGTCCTTAGCGAGCTCGGAGCGCAGAAGCTTGACGGCGGTCGGACGGCGGAGCATGGCATGCCGGGCTCGGTAGACCGCCCCCATTCCGCCTTGGCCGAGCTTGCTCTCGAGCGTGTACTGGCCCAATTGTCGCGCCTCGGCCACGGCCGTTTGCAGCCGTCGCATCATGGCCCGGTCGAGAAGTACGGCGACGACGATCGCCAGCGCCAGCGCCGCTAGTGTGACCAGTATGATCTTGTTGCGCTGGGCAGTGATGTCCGCCAGCAGGTCTGACTCGGGCAATATCACCGCGATCCATAGGCTCCGGTCGCCGCCCAGCGGGTACGGCCGGAAGCCTGCCCACCAACGCTGGCCCCGGCTCCGGAAGCGAACCGCATCGGAATGGGCGCCGCCGCTTTGTGTCCACGCGGCGACGGCATCGGACAGCGCAGGCAGGCCCAGCTCTTCAACGGGTGACAGAACCGCGGACTTGAGGGATTCGACGCGGACAAAGCGCTCGTCACGTGGAAGTCCGAGCACCCGACCGTCCTCTGTAAGGACGAGGGCAACGCCGTTCTCGCTGACGTCCAACGTGCTGGTAAACCGTGAGATGTCGAGGAGCAGGACATCGAAGCCGAGCACATGCGTGGCACCGGGGTCATTGGGCGGACTAAAACGTACAGACGCGGTGATGCCGGGGTCCTTCGTGGTGAAAAAGATGTAGGGATCTGTCCAGTGTATGTCGGCGTCGCTCTCGGTCTCCATCGCGCCCAAGTACCAGGGGCGAACCCGCGGATCGTATTCGAGTTGCTCGGTCCATTGCTCGAGTAAGGTCGCGGAATCGCCCCAGCGAGACCAAAGCGAAGCACGCGCGAGCCGCTGTGCGCCGACAAGCCGATTCAGGAACGAATCGGACTCGCGCAAGAGCATGTATTCCTGCCCAAGCGTGTCCGCGATCATGAGAGAGGACACGGGCGTGCGTTCCTGCAACGCTGATATGAAGACGCTGTTCAGCACATCGCGGTCCGCCAGGTCCAGCACTCCGCTCTCTCCCCAATTACGGGCAACGCGAAGCTGGTACTCCACCAGTCCAAAGAAGGCGCCAAGCTGTGCTTCGGTTTGATCGGTCGCCCGGGCGATCAGCGACGTTGACAGGCGACCCACGGACCGGTAGGCGCCTACGAGAGTGACGGTGAGAATCGTCCCGCCGGTCAGTAACACGAGGACGATGAGGTTGCGCACCAGGCTGGCGCGCATTCCGAGGCGGCGGCCGCCGCCGGTGGTCATGAAACCGCGGCGCTCGCTCAGCTCTCCTCCGGGAAATTCTCCAGGACTTCTTTGACCTTACCCATGAAGAAGTCGGCCATCGCGCCGTCGACCACGCGATGATCGAACGAGAGCCCGAAATAGCCGCGTTGGCGGATGCCGATCATGTCGTCGATGACGACCGGTCGCTTCTCGATTGTCCCGATCCCGAGGATCGCGACCTGCGGCTGGTTGATGATCGGTGTACCGACCAGCGAGCCGAACACACCCGGGTTGGTGATGGTGAAGGTGCCGCCCTGAACATCGTCTGGATCCAGTTGCCGTGTCCGGGCGCGATCGGCCAGATCAGCGATTCGGCGCGCCAGGCCCAGCAAGCTCAGCTCATCTGCGCCTTTGACTACGGGTACGATGAGGCCGGCGCCCTCATCCATCGCGACGGCCATTCCGATGTTGTAGTGGTTGTGGTAGACGATCTTGCGGCCGACCACGGACGCGTTGAGTACCGGGAATTCCTTCAGGCCCTCGAGCACGGCGCGCGTGATGAATGGCAGATAGGTGAGCTTTACCCCGTCCTGCTCGAACCGTGGCTTCAGCTTCCTGCGAAGCTCGGCTACCCGACCGAAATCGATTTCGAAGACGGTGGCGACGTGCGCGCTCACTTGTTGGCTCATGAGCATGTGCTCCATGATCCGTTGGCGCATCACGCTCATTTCCTCGATGCGATCTGTCTCCCTGATGATGACCTCGGGGATCTTGATCTCGAGGGTCTCGCCATGGATCGGTGCATACAAGACTCCCGGCCTGCCCACCGGCGCCGCCGTCGGCACCGCTCCACCCTCGGCTATGAATGCCAGAATGTCTTTCTTGGTGACACGCCCACCGATCCCACTGCCGGAAAGCACAGAGACGTCTATACCATGCTCAGCTGCGATCCGTCGCACCAGCGGCGTCGAGCGGGTACGAAGCCGCTCCTCCCGCGTCCCGGCACCTCCATCTCCCGGCAACGACCGTGAGGGGGCGGCAGGGGCGGCGGGAGGGGCGGGGGCGGCGGGGGCAACCAGTGCCACCTCGGGGCGCTGGCCCGGCGTCTCCGCCGGTGCGACCTCGGGCGCTTCCTGCGTCGCTTCGGCGACAGCCGCAGCGGCGCCGGCCTCGGTTTCCAAGCGAGCGATGACTGAACCCACCTCGACCGTCTCGCCCTCGTTGGCCAATATCTCCACCAGGGTGCCGGCGGTCGGCGAGGGGATGTCGGCGTCTACCTTGTCCGTGGAGATCTCGAGGATCGGCTCGTCTCGCTTGACCTTATCGCCAACGGCCTTCAGCCAGTTGGTGATGGTGCCCTCAACAATCGACTCGCCCATCTGCGGCATTATGACATCGACTCTCGCCATTGTTTTGCCTCTCTAGTACGCCAGCATCCAGCTTGCAGCTTCGACAATATCGTCCGCCTGAACGAGGAAATGGTCCTCGAGCGGAGCGCTGAACGGGACGGGTGTATCGGGCGCCGTAAGGCGCCGCACCGGTGCGTCGAGCCACTCGAAACAAAACTCGTTCACGCGAGCCGTAATCTCTCCGGCGATCCCCCCCGTGCGTGTGGCCTCGTGTACGATGAGACAACGATTTGTCTTTCTCACCGATTCGCTTATCGCTTCGTCGTCGATGGGGTTGAGGGATCGCAAGTCGATGATTTCGAGCTCGGCGCGTTGCTCGGCAGCAACTCGCTCAGCCGCCTCAAGCGCAGAGTGGACCATAGCGCCGAATGTCACCACTGTCAGCGCATCGCCCTCCCGAGCTACCCGAGCTTTGCCAATGGGCACCGTGTACTCCTCCTCAGGCAGAATCTCTTTCACCCGTCGATAGAGGAACTTGTGCTCGAAGTAGAGCACCGGATCAGGGTCACGGATCGCCGCTTTGATCAGACCCTTAGCATCGTAAGCGGTGGATGGAGCAACCATCTTGAGACCGGGCACGTTCAAGAAATACGATTCGACGTTCTGCGAGTGGAACGGGCCAGCCCGGCCACCGCCACCACACGGGCCACGCACGACTAACCCGGCCCCTTCCCCGGTCCGGTAACGGAGCTTTGCCGCGAAGTTGACCAGCATGTCGTAGGCCGGCGCGATGAAGTCGATGAACTGCATCTCCGCCACCGGCTTGAGTCCCACCTGGCTCGCACCGATCGCCGCACCCACAATGGCGGCCTCGCTGATCGGCGTGTCGATCACCCTGTCGGCCCCGAAGCGGGCCAGGAAGCTATCGGTCAGCTTGAACACACCGCCGTAGAGACCCACATCCTCGCCGAGGATGAAGACCCGTTCGTCGGCCTCCATTTCCTCCCAAAGACCCGCGCGGATCGCTTCGAGATAGGTCACCGCAGCGGTGTGCGGCTCTGCCTCCCCGACGGAGCTCTGGGTCTTGACGGTTTCCGTTTCGGTCGATTCGCTCATTACAACCTAAAGATCGCGCTTCCGCGACACCGGTCGCCCGAGTGCCAAGCTTGGGAGAGACGGGCAAATGTAACTGGCAGGTTTGTTGACTTCAAACGCCCCGAAAGGGCAAATCCACCACTGTCGCCGGACCCTCGCGGGCCTCGTGGACCCAGCGCACCCGTGAGGATCGCTCGACTTCGCGGCGCACATAGCCCAGGCCGATTGGGCCGAATCGAGGCGAATCGACAGAGGAAGTGACGCTGCCGACCTGCTTGTCGCCATCGAACAGTAGGGCGCCAGGGCGCACGACCTCGCCGCTGAACTCGAGCCCGCACAAGTGGCGGTTGACGTGGCCTCGAAAGTGGATCCGGGCCACGACTTCCTGGCCCAGGTAGCAGCCCTTGTCATGAGAGATCGACTCGGCCTCGAGCCCCGTCTCTTGAGCCAGGTTGGATTCATCGATGTCCATGCCATAGCGTGGGACTCCAGCCTCGACCCGAACGATCTCGACCGCCTTACGGCCCGCGGGCCGTCCACCCACATCTCCGACGCCCACCAGCAAACGCTCCGCTAGCTTCGCAGCACTCTCTTTGGGGACGAGAAATTCTACGCCATCGCCTGTGACGCGCCGGCTCCGGATCATCAAAACGGAGGTCCCGTCGACAATCACCTCGCGAACCTCCAGGTCACCCTCGGGCGCGGGTTCGCCCAACGCTGCAAGCGCCGCTGTCGGAGCCAGCGGACCATAGAGCGCCAGCCATCTCAGGCGGTCCCCGGCGTCCTCGAACCTGGCGTAAAGCGGAGGCAAGTACTTGGCGAAAGCCTGGAGCACGTTCTCCAGTCCAGCCCCGGGCACATCCAGCACTATGTCGTCGGAGCGCGGCAGTACGCGCAAGTCGCTTAGCACTCGCCCCTTGGGCGTGAGCAACATCGCGTGGCACCCTGAGCGGCTCGAGCCCGTCACCCGATTCGTCAACAGGCCGTTGAGCATCTCGCCCCGTCGTTCTCCGCTGACCCGCACGGCTCCCCGGTCCGCACGCACTGTGACCGCGCAGGCCTCCACGAGAGCGAGATACTCCTCCCGCGGCGCGCCGAGATCCGCTGGCGCCTCGAGAAGACGTGTCACTTCGCTCGACATCGAACCTCCGGCCCCCTAAATGACAAAGCAGCGCCCCCGGCCCGTGGGCCGCAGGGCGCTGCTCGTGCTCCTATTTGTGATTTGTAAAAGGAGCTTTTGTTACATGCCGCGGGCTTGGCCGCTAAAGTCGACGACAAGCGCCACGCGGCGATTCTCGAGACCCGTCATCCCCGGACCTCTCGCGCCCGGTATGACCTGACGGTCGGCGTCCTCGCCATAGCTGACCGACTTCACCTGATCGGCCGGTAACCCACCGACGGTCGTCAGGTAAGTCTTGACGTTGTCGGCGCGCCGCTTGCCCAGCCGTTTGTTGTAGGCCGCGCTACCTGCCGGGTCCGCGAAACCCTCGATGGTGATCGTCGCGTCGGCGTAGAACTCCTTAACGACCGCAGCGAAGCGATTCAGCACCGGCTTGTCAAGCTCACGGATCTGGTGCTCGTCAAAGCCGAAATGCACAGGCACGTTGAACTTAATCGCCCCCTGCATTCTCTCCATCGTGGTGTTGAAGTCGCTCCGCATCGACCCCAAGTCAGACTCGAGGCTGCCCATGCGTCCCTCAACTCCATCGATGCGGCCCGAGAGCTCATTGTCCGACGCCTGAAACTCCGAGCGGACCTGTGCGAGCTCGGCGTCCAGCTCTTCCGGCTTCACGCCGGAGCAGCCACCCAAGGCGAGGGCAACTACGCCCAATAGCGCCGTGGTCGCGAACAAATGCCGACTGACCATCGCTCCTCCTTCTGGTAACACGTGTGACGGAGCTCCCGGCTCCTTAACGCTCTCGTCGCGGCTCCGCGGACCCGAAGCCGAAACAGCAGACTTCGGAAAACCGTAGGGTCCCACGACGTTTCAATCGCTAGGGTAACGCCCCCCCCACCCGAAACCCGGCGCACACCGACACTCCGCCAGACGGATTGACGTGCGCGAGAACAGCCTAGGATTAGCGGGCTGGGACCTGGGGCCTAACAATATGTGGTCGGAGCCCCTGTTTGGCAACCGGCTGCCGCCGCCGATGTAATCTGACTTTCAGTTTGACGGGCCCCGCGCCGACTACGAGATTGAGAGTATGAGCAATTCCAGCGATATCCCGACCGCCGGCGGGCTGATCAAGCTCACCGACATCTCATCTCACTCCTGGGAACACCCGGCAGACCGGGCGGCGCTCCGCAGCCTCGAGGCGATTCCGGGCTTCTCTGAGGTCGTCCGCAAGATCGTGGCGCTGTTCGGTGAGCGGGGCCTCCGTCTGTTCTTCCAGGCGAATGCTGTACGCGTGACCGCTTCACAGTACGGTTGGGTCTACGACCAGCACCTGCGGGTCCTGGATACGCTCGATCTGGGCTGGGAGCCGGAGCTCTACATCTCGCAGACGCCGTTTGTGAACGCCGGCGCCCTGGGTGTGGAGCGGCCGTTCGTGCTCATCAACAGTGGGGCCGTGGACGTGCTGACGCCGGTGGAACTGGAAACGGTACTGGCCCACGAGGTCGGTCACATCGCCAGCGATCACGTGCTTTATCGCACCGTGTTCACCTTACTGCTCATGCTCGGACAGCGGCAGATCCCCATAGCTGGGATCGCGATCAGCGCGATCATTCTGGCGATGGCCGAGTGGAACCGGAAGAGCGAGTTGTCCTGCGATCGGGCGGCGCTCTTGGGTACGCAGAACCCCGAAGCGGTGATGAGCGCCTTCATGAAACTGGCGGGCGGTAGCCATCATCATGGTGAGGACCTCGACCTGAACGAGTTCATCCGGCAGTCCGACGAGTATGAGGTGGATGAGAGTCTCGGTGACGCCGTCTTCAAAGTGATGAACCTACTTGGCTCCACGCATCCATTCCACGTGCTGCGGGTCGGCGAGCTTCGGCGTTGGATCCGCGAGGGTCACTACGATCGAATCCTGCGTGGTGAGTACCTGCGGCGCAGCGAGGAGCCACCCCGGTATCGGGAGGACGCCAAGGAAGCCGCGTCCTACTACGGGAGCGCGGTTAAGAAGGCGTTCGAGAAGGTAAGCCGCGCCCTGGACGACGCGCTCAAGGGTGGACCCACCGAGATCTAGTCTTGCTCAAGCCAGGCGGCCGAGCGCCCGCACCGCCGCGCGCACCCCTTCTACGATCTGCTCGTCCGGTGTGGCGAACGATAGACGCAGATAGCCGTCTTGCATGAACGCCACGCCGGAGAGCGTTACTACTCCGGCCTCGCGAACCAGGTACTCGGCCACCTGGTCCGACGTCTCCATAACGCTGCCGTCCGGCGCTCGCATCCCCAATACCGCCCGTACGTCCCAGAACGAGTAGAAACTGGCCGCGGTCGGCCAGACCTTCACGTAAGGCAACGCCTCCGCTTCGGCCTGAAGTAGATCGCGCTTGCACTGCAGGCTCATGCACAGTTCCGGGTCGTAGGAAGCAGTGATGGCGCTCAACGCGGAATACTGGGTCGGTACGGCTGGTCCCGCCGTGTAGTGGCTTTGGAGGTTTACCATCGCCTGAGACACATCGGCCGGAGCCACCGACCAACCGATGCGCAGACCGCCGGTGCGGCGAAAGTTCTTAGACATCCCATCGACCTGGCCGGTCGAGGACGAAGTAGATGCGGTGCTCCACGCAAACCTGCAACAGAGCTTCCACCTCAACCGCCGTATAGAGCTGTCCCGTCGGGTTGACTGGACTGTTCAGCAAGAAGAGCCTCGCATGCGGCCGCATGCTGAGGTTCCGTTTCAGGTCTTCGGCCGTGACCTTCATGAAGTTGGCCGCCCGTGCCCGCGGCAGCACCATGATCGGGCTGGCATAAGCGGCGATCGCCAGCGGCTGATAGCTGACCCAAGGCGCGGCATCGAAAAGCACCGTGTCGGCGGGATTACAGACCGACAAGAAGATGTTGAAGAGGCTCTGCTTGGCGCCGGCGGTGATGACCACGTTATCGCAGTCATAGTGGTCACCGAGATCCAGCCAGTCGAGTACCGCCTGGCGGAGCTCCGGCAAACCTGCCGGATCCTCGTACATCGTCCGCCCTTCCTGGTAGGCTCGCACTCCGGCCTCGCGGATGTGCTCGGCCAGCTCGCCCTTCGTCTCACCGAGGCCGAAGTCATAGACAGGGAGACCCTGCTTGACCCGCTCGTTGGCCAGGCGCTTGAGCTCTAGAGTGAGAGAGGGCCGGAACTTGCCCAACTTGGTGGAGATGCGATCAGAAATGTCCATCGTGTCTCCGGCAACGCGGCATGCGACTGGGGGCGGCTTGCGATGTTCCCACCGCGATTATAGCGCGACCTGCCGCACGCGGTCAAAACGACGTCTGCCCCGTCCAGGAACCGGCCACTTAAACTCGACCAACATCCCACCAAAAAGGGCACCCTAGGGTGCCCTTTCCTGATCGGAGCTGCTGCATGCCGCGCTCCGACCGTATCTATGACTTCACGACTGCTTCAAGGTTTGGAAACCCGGTCTCGTTGTCACCCAACCACGGAGGCTTGCTGCGGGTTTCCGGTTTCATCCACCGCTCACTAGTTTAGACGTGAAGAAGGGGAAATTGGTTGCACCGGCCCGCAGCGAGCTGAGGCATGTAGCGCACGGTACGGAAAGGAACTCGAAAGGTGAGCGCGACGCCGTTGACCATCCCGGCCCACTTCGATCGCACCCAGGTGGGTGCGGTCTGGCAGGTTCCATACGGTCAGCGGGCCCAGCAGGCGGCTGCCTGGGCGAAGCAGCACAGTATCCATCCGGCCGCCGACGATTCGACCAAACTCTGCCTCCTGCTGATCGACTGCCAAAACACCTTCTGTGTCCCGGGCTTCGAGCTCTTTGTGGCCGGGCCATCGGGGATGGGCGCGGTGGAGGATAATGTCCGGCTGTGTGAGTTCATCTATCGCTACCTGGGGGACATCACGCTCATCGCAGCGACGATGGATACGCACACCGCCATTCAGATCTTTCATCCCGTCTTCTGGATCAACGATTCGGGTGAACATCCCATTGGTGGCGCCACGCTAATCACGGTCGAAGATGTGCGACGCGGGCTGTGGAAAGTGAATCCGCAGGTGGCTGGGAGTCTGGTAGGAGGCGACTACGCTTACCTGCAGGACCACGCGATCAGTTACGTGCGTGCGCTAACGGACGGCGGAAAGTATCCCTTGATGGTCTGGCCCTACCATGCCATGCTCGGCGGCATTGGGCATGCGTTGGTTTCAGCGGTCGAGGAAGCCATCTTCTTTCATTCCATAGCCCGTAGCTGCCAACCGCGCCTTGAAATGAAGGGCGATAATCCACTCACCGAGAACTACTCGGTACTCCACCCTGAAGTGATGCAGGGACCGCGCGGAGAGGCGATCGCGGCGGCGAACGACGCGCTCGTCGGTGCGCTGCTCGACTTCGATGCGGTCATCATCGCAGGGCAGGCCAAGAGCCACTGTGTGGCCTGGACCGTAACCGACCTACTGACAGCGATCGAAGAGCGGGACGGGCACTTGGCCCGAAAGCTCTACCTGCTCGAGGACTGCACCTCAGCTGTCGTCGTGCCCGGCGTCCTCGACTTCTCTGAGCAGGCGGACGCGGCCTTCCAGCGCTTCGCCCACGCGGGGGTGCGCATCGTCCGCTCCACCGAGCCCATGCACAGCTGGCCCGGTTTCACAGCTGCCGGTGCTTGAAGAAGTGAGACTGCATTCGCAGAACGCCGCTGCTAGGCATCCAGGCAAACGGTGATCGGCTCCGTGATCTTGGCATCCTGCAACGTCGCGCGGCTGCGATAGGCTAGGAGTTGCACGCCGGCTTTCGCTGCCGCGCCCATAGCATCTGCGAAAGCGGGGTCGATAGCGCGCGCCGCGGTCACACACGTCGCTTCCCTCCGCTGCACCACGAAGAGTAGCGCCGCCCCTATACCGGTCGACAACGCGTCGGCGAGCTCGCGCAGGTGGCGAGTACCGCGGGCAGTGACGGCATCCGGGAACATCGCTCGGCCGCTCTCGACTAAGGATACCGACTTCACCTCGAGCAACATGCGCCGGCACGCTCCCGCGCCGAGCAGGAAGTCGAAGCGGCTCCGCCCCCAAGTGTGCTCCTTGGCCAGCACCTGCCAGTCCGCCAGCTCGGAGATACGGCCCTCATCCAGGGCCTCCTGAACGAGCTGGTTGGATAGGGTGGTCACCAGGGAAATCAGTTCGCCTGAGGGCGCTCTGACGAGGGCCACCGTGTAGCGCGTCCTCCGGCCGCCGCCGGCCGCCGGCCGCACCCAGAGCTCCGAACCCGACACGAGAAGCTCCTTCAGGCGACCGGGATCCGGAAGGTGAGCTTCAACGGTTTCGCCGTCGAGGTCGACCAGCGCCAGGAAGCGGTTGGGTCTCTCCAGGAAGCGCGCGGGAAGAAGCGGTCCGGGTATACGCACGCCGAGCAGCTCAGCGTCAGCCGAGGCGTGTCTTCCGGTACTCGGCCTCGAGTCGGGCCATCAGCTCGGAGCGCTGATCATAGAGGCGCTTGGCGGCCCGGCGGGTTCCACGTGCCAGTGCGTAGGCCGTGAAGAGCGGGAGGCCGATGCTGACGTCGACGTAGCAGACGACCGTGTCAGGAAGAGCCTTGGGGTCGACTTTACCCCAGCTCACTGCCTCGGACGGCGTGGCGCCGGAGAGGCCGCCGCTGTCGGGACGGGCATCGGTCAGCTGGATGAAGTAATCGTGGCCGGCCTCCTCGAGGCCGAGCACTTCCTGGATCTGCGGTTCCGTCTGGAGCAGGAAGTTCTTTGGGCTGCCGCCGCCCATGATCACCACCGCGCTCTTGCCACCCGCTCGCTTCGCACCGAGGACGACAGCGGCAGACTCGTTAACATCAATGCTCGGGTCGATGCGCAGTTGGCTGTCGGCGAGGGCCAGGGCAGCCACGTTCATGCCGATGCTCGAGTCGCCCGGTGAAGATGTGAAGATGGGAACACCGGCCTCGTAGCAAGTGGCCAGCAGAGACCTACGCCCAAGATTCAGCGCCTTTTCACGCTCCGCTACGTACTTGCCGCACAGATGATGGAACTCCGCCGACCCCATCGTGCGCTGGAACTCCTTCGCTTGAATGATCTGGCGGAAGAACGCATCGGTAGAGAGCAGTACGTCGTAGTCGAAAAAGATATCGTAGATACGCACAACACCCTCTTCGCGAAGTTCGACGTCGCTGACGCCGGGGTGGCCGCGCCGCATCTCGAGTCCGATGCCGAAGTGCGTGTCGTGGTACAGGATCGCACCGGTGGAGACGATCCAATCGACGAAGCCGGCCTCGACGAGCGGAATCAGCGCCGACATCCCCAGGCCCGCAGGGGTTAGAGCTCCGCTAAGACTAAGGCCAACAGTAACATCAGGCCGCGCCACCTTCTCGACGAAGAGGCCACAGGCCTCGCGCAGGCGGCCCGCGTTGTAGGCGAGGAAGGCGCCGTCGATCAGCTCGGCGACGACTTCGCTGCCACTGATCGGCGCAGGGTCGATAGGCATCCCGCTGAGGTAACGGTCGACTTTACCGACCGGCTTGTCTCGCATGGTTCCCTCTCGATTGGCAACCTAACGCACGGCCCAACCCTTCCCCTTGTTCTTCGAGTGGTGAGGAAGGTGTGCTGGCCGTGCTTCGTGGGCGGCTACGATGATCTCCACGATCTGCTCGGGCGTGTCCGCGGTCGTAATGATGTCGAGGTCCTCAGGCGAGATCTTACCTTGCTCCAGCATCCCCTGGCGTAGCCACTTCATCAACGACGCGTGATACCGATTGTTGTAGAGCACGAGAGGGAAGTTGTGGACTTTGCCGGTCTGAATCAGGGTCAGCGCCTCGAACAGTTCATCCATAGTGCCGTAACCACCCGGAAAGATCACAAACCCCTCTGAGTAGCGCACGAACATCGTCTTGCGGACGAAGAAATAGCGGAAGCTTAGTGCGAGGTCGACGTAGCGGTTGATCGACTGCTCGAAAGGCAACTCGATGTTGAGACCGACCGATAGACCCCCACCCCGTTTCGCACCCTTGTTGGCCGCCTCCATGATGCCCGGGCCGGCGCCGGTGATGATGGCGAAACCGGCTTCGGCCAGCAGCCGGCAGGTCTCAGTGGCCGCGTTGTAGTCCGGGTCGGTTTTGGGTGTGCGCGCCGAACCGAAAATCGACACGGCATGCCCGATGCGCGCCAGCTCGTCGAAGCCATCCACGAACTCGCCCATAATCCGAAACACCCGCCAGGGGTCTTTGAGCGTCGATTCCGGTATGGGCCGCAGCATCTCCTCGACGCCCTCCGGCTGGCGCTCAAGGAGTTCGCTCATCTCAGGCGTCGTGATCTGACGACTGAAGAGCCGCTCGTCCTCGGTGTAATTGCCGCGCGTCACCCGCTTCTTGCTTTCAACGGTCCTGCGGCGCTTCCGGGTCGCGACGCCTTTTCTGCGCTTCTCCATGTGTGCCTTTTCTCCGTGAGATGGCCTCTCTCGGCCCTAGTTCCTCGGGCTGCGGACCGGCCCGTGGAAAACCGTGTGGGAAACCCCGAGAGGCCGCAACTGACCAAACATTTGGCGGGGGAAACCCGCCTCGCCAGACGAAACGTAGACGACAAAGGCGGTCAGGTTCGGCTGACCGCCCCGTGTGCGCTCCTCTGCGTCTCTACGGCTGGGCTCGCGAGCGCCTGGCCCCTCAGCGAGGCTGGGCTCCGGCGCCGGGTTGCACGGCCTCCACGGGAGCCGTCGGTGAAGTAGCGGGTTTGATCGTGCGCGCACCGCTCTCCTCCATATGCAGCTGTCCGTTGAAGCGAGCGCCCTCGTCGAGCTGCACGCGGCGGCTTCGGATTTCTCCCTGGATTTCACAGGTCGACTGAAGCTCCAGGCGACTCTCCGCCGTGATGTTCCCTGATACGCGGCCGCTGACCACGCAATCCTGGGTGACGATGTCGCCGGTGACATGGCCACTCCGGCCGACCACGATCGACTTGCCCGCGCGCAGAGTACCTTCGACTGTGCCCTCGACACGTATCGTGCCTTCGGTCTCACAGTCTCCGACGATCTTCATGCCGGGAGCTACGAGGGAGATTGCGGCATCGTTGGGGGTCTGGTCTGGTTTTGCCATAGGTGTTCGCTGTTCCTCGGGTTGTTTTTTGTTTCGTGCCATCTTCTTCCAACCGGTGTTTAGGGGCCGGCAGTCTGCTGGACCAACGTAAAAGGATCGATCGGTCTCCCGTCCTGCAGGATCTCGAAGTGCAGATGCGGGGCCGTCGAGCGCCCCGTGTTTCCCGAGAGCGCGATGACTTCATTCTGGCGGATCGCGTCTCCCGGAGCAACGAAGAGCCGAGACGCATGGCCGTACATCGAGTGGTAGCCAGAGTTCCCATGCTCGATGAGCACATAAAGACCATAGATGGAGTCCGACCCCGCCTCCGACACGGTGCCGGACCCGCTCGCCCGAATGTACGAATGCTGCGGCACCGCGATGTCCACCCCCGGGTGCGTCCCGTCCCGCGCTTGCTGTAAGACCTGGGTCACGAATCCCGCCGTTGCCAGCGGCCAGCTAGTCGGGATCTCCGGCGACAGGCCCGTACTCGGTGACCCGACCAGCTCGGTGCTCGGGTCATCCGTCGGCAGTATGTCTTGGGGGGAGCTCAGGGCGAGCACGTCCGCTCCCAGCATGGTGCGGATTTTGTCGTACTCCGCCTGGAGATGCGCCAGGTTCTGCCCGAGCTGCTCGACCTTTGCGTTGTCCGCCTGCAGCTCCGCGATCTGCTGTTCCATGTCCGGTATCCGAGCCGCCTGAGCTGCGAAGTACCACCAGCTACCCAGCACCAAAGCGAGGAGCAGCCCGGCTGCCGCGCTCAATGCCGCGCCGATCCGCAGCACCTGCGGCGTCAAGCGGACGCTTCGGGTACGCTGCGTATCGCTGGGGACCAAGACGACCGTATAGCCGCCGTCGTTCTCTTTCATCATCGCAAACTCAGACGATTCCTCCTACCCCGACGATGATCTCCACGATACGCTCGAAATCTTCCGAATCGCGGAACGGGACCTCGATTCGGCCTCTCTCCGAACCGTCCAACCTGACCCTTACGGATGTCCCGAGTGCGCGTGAGAGAGCTTGCTCGGCCCGTGAGGCGTAGGCACTGGGCTTTCCGCCACCAGCCGCACCATCCGCCTTGCTGCGCTTACCCGCGCCGCGGCGTTGGCGAACGCGCTTCTCGACTTCCCGCACCGAAAGCCCGCTCTTCGCCGCCGCTTTGGCCAGCTCGATTACCCGCGCCTCGTCCTCCAAGCCCAAGAGAGCCCGCGCGTGGCCCGCCGATATCGCGCCTCCGCTGAGTAGCTCGCGCACCGCCGGCGGCAGTCCAAGCAAGCGAATCGTATTCGCGACCGTCGAGCGGTCACGACCGACACGTTCGGCGACCTGGGACTGGGTCAACCCGAACTCCTCAACGAGGCGGCTGAAGGCACGCGCCTCGTCGAGCGGGCTGAGGTCCTCGCGCTGGAGGTTCTCGATCAGCGCCAGCACCAGCATGGTCCGATCATCCACATCGCGCACGACCACCGGCACGTGAGTCCAGCCCAACTCCTGCACCGCGCGGTATCGGCGCTCGCCGGCGACGACCTCCCAGTCACCCTCATCGGTCGGGCGGACGAGAACGGGCTGCAGCAGTCCGTTCTCGCGAATTGAGGCGACAAGCTCCTCCAGCGTCTCCGGATCTAGACCTTCTCGCGGTTGGAACGGATTGGGTCGGAGCTGCTTGAGGGGCAGCTGATCGAGTTCGCGTCCCTCTGCCGACTCGTCGGGCAGATAGTCGCCGAGAAGGGCGCCGAGGCCCTTACCGAGTCGCTTCTGCTGTTTTTTGGCCACTGCCGTTCTTGCTCATAAGTTCTTGTGCCAGCGCAAGATAGCTCGATGTGCCTGCGCAGAGAACATCGTAGACGAGGATCGGTTGGCCGAAGCCCGGGGCCTCGGCCAAACGTATGTTTCTCGGGATCGGGGTGCTGAACACTTTCGGACCGAAGTACTCCCGCGCCTCGTCCGCCACCTGCTGCGACAGGTTCATTCGCGAGCTGTACATTGTCAGCAGCACGCCCTCGATTTGCAAGCCCGGGTTGAGGCTCGCCTGAACCAGCCGCACGGTATTGAGGAGCTGGGTGAGCCCCTCGAGTGCGTAGTATTCGCACTGAATCGGAATCAGGACCGTGTCGGCCGCGGCCAGCGTATTGACGGTCAGCAGTCCCAGGGAGGGCGGCGAGTCGATGATCACGTATTCGTAGCGATCGCGGATGGGAGCGATGGCTTGGCGCAGAAGGGTCTCGCGGCCGTCGACGCCGGTCATCTCCACTTCCGCGCCGAGCAAGTCGCGATTCGCCGGGAGCAGGTCCAGCATGGGGAAATGGACGGAGTGGACGAGGATGTCTTCGGCCGGAGCGCCCTCGAGGAGGGCATCGTAAATGGAAACACCCAGAGCATCACGGTCGATGCCCAGTCCGCTCGTCAAGTTGCATTGGGGATCGGCGTCGATGACGAGGGTCGATCGCTCGGCGACCGCAAGGCAGGCGCCGAGGTTGATAGCGGTTGTGGTTTTCCCCACACCGCCCTTCTGATTGGCTACGGCGATGACTTTTGACATGCGTGAACCACGGGCCCGGACGGAGCGAGGCGGGGTGGGCTCGAGCTCGAGAGCAATTATACCCGGGTGGAGCGGCGGACGAAAGGGCGGGGTGTTTCACGTGGAACATCCGCCGCCCGCGCCGCGAGACGTTGTTTCACGTGAAACGACTCCAAGCTTCTTGTAGGCAACGGGTTAAGCCTCTCGAGACCGAGCCGCCTTGCGGACCTCCATCATCAGGTTCTGCAGGTCACTGGGTGCAACCCCCGGAATCCGCGCCGCCTGCGCCAGTGTCTGCGGCCTGATCCGGGCGAGCTTCTGGCGAGCCTCCAATGAAAGGCTCGGCAGCTCCAGGTAGGGAAGGTCCACCGGCAGCTTGAATCCCGCCTGACGGTGCAGCGCCTCGGCTCGGCTCCGCTCCTTCTGGATATAGCCTGCGTACTTGATCTCCATCTCAACCGCCGCCAAGGCATCGGGCTCCGGGGTGCCGTTCCCCGACACGGGCTCGCCCAGGCCCACCAACTCGAGCAAGTTGACCTCGGAGCGTTTCGCCAGATCGGCGACAGAGACCGCCTGGGCGATCGGCGAGGTGCCGCGAGCTTCCAAGTAGCCATTAACCAGCTCTGGCGGCACCAGGGTCGTCGCGGCCCATTCGCCCGCCTCGCTCTCGCGCTCGAGCTTCTCCTCCAGCGAGCGGAGCTGCGCTTCGCTCAGCAGGCCCAGGGCCGCCGCCTGGGGGCCCAGCCGACGTAGGGCATTGTCCTGGCGCAGTAGCAGCCGGAACTCCGCCCGCGAGGTGAACAGCCGGTAGGGCTCATCGACACCCTTGGTCACCAGATCGTCGATGAGCACCCCGATGAAGGCCTCGTCTCGCTCCGGTACCCAGGGTTCCCGGCCAAGAGCGGCCAGGCCGGCGTTGATTCCTGCGGATATCCCCTGGGCGGCCGCCTCCTCGTAGCCCGTCGTACCGTTGATCTGACCGGCGAAGTAGAGGCCCGGCAGCGCCTTGACCTCCAGCGTTGGGTGGAGTTGGTGAGGTGGAAAATAGTCGTATTCAATCGCATATCCCGCCTGGGTCATACGCGCGTGTGTTAGCCCGGGAACCGCGGCAAGGAACAGCCGTTGGACGTCGGGAGGCATCGATGTGGAGAGCCCGTTGACGTAAAGCTCGTGGGTCTCCAAACCCTCGGGCTCCAAGAAGACCTGGTGCCGGCCGGTGTGGGGGAACTTGACCACTTTGTCCTCGATGGAGGGGCAATAGCGCGGACCCAGGCCCGAGATCTCCCCACTATAGAGGGCCGAGCGCCCGAGGTTCTCATGGATGATCTCCTTGACCTCTTCGCCCGCCCATGTGATCCAGCAGGGGACCTGTGGAAGCCGCTCGCCTCGCTCCCAGAAGGAAAAACGGAAGTCCTCCGGGTCACCGTCCTGACGTTCCAGCTTCGAGAAGTCCACCGTCCGCCCGTCGACGCGAGGCGGAGTCCCGGTCTTGAAACGCACGACCTCCAGACCCAGGGCCTCCAGCTGCTCCGAGAGCTCGATTGCAGGAGGGTCGCCCGCCCGCCCCGCCGCCTCCCGGATTCCACCCCCGATGTGGATGCCGCCTCGCAGAAACGTGCCGACGGTCAGCACGACCCGGCCGGCGGCGAACTCCGACCCGTCATTGCAACGAACCCCTCTCACCCGATCCCGATCCAAGACCAGGCCACGGACGTTGCCCTGGAAAAGATCGAGGCCCGAGACCTCCTCGAGGAGCGTCCGCATCGTCCGCGCGTACATCCAGCGGTCGCACTGCGACCGGGGCGCCCAAACCGCGGGGCCCTTGCGGCGATTCAACATACGGAACTGAATGGACGTTCGATCGGTCACCCGACCCATCAATCCGCCCAGACTGTCGCACTCACGCACCACCGTGCCCTTCGCCACCCCGCCGATCGCCGGGTTGCAGCTCAGCTGACCCACCCGCGCCAGGTACGAAGTGACCAACAGCGTACGCGCCCCGAGGCGTGCCGCCGCCGCCGCCGCCTCGCAACCGGCGTGGCCGCCCCCGACAACAATCACATCGTATCCCGCGCTCATCTGCTGGTCAGAACTCGATCGCTTGGTCTTGGCGTATTGGCTCGACGTTGGCGAAGGGTCATATTAGCCGGAACCGGTCAAAAGGGTAGCCCCGACCTGCGAACCAACCCCGTAGAAGATCTATCATGTCGAGCCCCAGTGAATCGCGGAAGGCCTTCAAAGTCCACGGCATCGTGCAGGGCGTTGGCTTCCGATGGTGGGCTCAACATCAGGGGCGTAGCCTCGGTCTTCGGGGGACGGTTCGGAACTGCGCTGACGGTACCGTGGAGATCGCATTCGCGGGTCTCCCCGATGCCGTAGAGGAGATGCGGCGACGCTTGGAGGTGGGACCGTCCGCAGGCCACGTCAGCAAGCTCGAGGAACTGCCCACGCCGCAGCAACTTCCCGAGACTTTTCAGATAGGCTTCTAGGACACCGTATCTTATGTTCAGACAACGACTTACGGTGTCTGTCAACGTTGTGTGCGCGGCGTTGCTCCTCGCCCTTTCGGCCTCCAGCGCGCCGGCGCGCGCTGAGGTCCGAGTGCCCCCACAAGACACCATACGACCAGCTGCGAAAGTGGGACTGGTCTTGAGCGGTGGCTCCGCTCGCGGGTTCGCGCACGTCGGCGTGATTAAGGTGCTGGAAGAAAGAGGCATCGTGGTCGACGTGATCACGGGAACTAGCATGGGGAGCATCATTGGCGGGATGTACGCCACCGGCTACGGGCCGGAGCTCATGCTCGAGGTCGCGGGTGGTGCGGATTGGGAGTTCCTATTCAACGATGCGGCGGCGCGAGAGAACCTGCCTTTCGAACGGAAAGCAGAGGTCGGAGGCTACGTTTTCACTTTGCCGATCCGCGACGGCCGGCCACGACTTCCCGGCGGTTTCATCGCCGGCCAACGTATCGGTCAGTTCCTGGGGCTCCTGACGTGGCAAGAACATCCCGTGCGGAGCTTCGCTGAACTGCCGGTCTCCTATGCCGCGGTGGCCACGGACGCCGAAACCGGGGATGCCGTCCGACTCGATCACGGGTTCTTGCCGCGAGCCATTCGGGCGAGCATGGCGATCCCGACGGTGTTTGAACCCGTGGAGATCGAGGGGAGACTCCTAACGGACGGAGGCGTAGCCCGGAACCTGCCCGCGGAAGATGCACTCGCTCTAGGAGCTGACGTGCTCATCTGCAGCGATGTGTCCAAGCCGCTGTTACCCGCGGACAGTTTAGGTTCTCTCCTGACTCTGTTGGACCAGACGATGAGCTACCGCAGCTGGGAGTCCACGCTGAAGCAGCGGGAGCTTTGCGACGTGCTCATCCTCCCAAACATCGCGGGGCTGTCATCAACTGCTTTCGACAAGGCGGTGGAATGGGCCCAGCGTGGTGAAGATGCGGCCCGCGAAGCGATTCCGGAGCTTGCCACGCTGGTCCCGACTGGTGGAGATACCTCGCAGCACGAGTCCGTTCTTCGCATGAAAGAC
>JBDHAI010000026.1:0-16690 GCA_039588155.1 Gemmatimonadota bacterium
AGCTCACCGTCCAGGTATGCCTGCAACTCGGGTTTCATCGGTACTCCTCCAACAGAATCTGCAGCTCCTCACGCGCGCGGTGCACTCGCATCTTCAGTGCGGGGATCGAGGCTCCAAGCCCGGCCGACATCTCTTGATACGAGAGTCCCTCGATGTGCTTCAGCACGAACGCCTCTCTCTCCTCGTATGACAACCGACCCAGCGCCTCTTCGATCTGATCCTTGAGCTCACTCCGTTCCGCACTATCCTGGGGGTCGCCGCTCTCGCTCTCGATCGATGCGGCTTCGTGCAACCTCAGGTCTCGGCGACGCCGGTTCTTCAGGTAGTCTTTGCAGCGGTTCGCGTTGATCCTGAAGAGCCAGGCGCCCACACGTTCAGCGTCATGACAGTTCGCCAAGCTCTCATAGCCCTTGAGCAACGAGCCCTGGACGATGTCGATCGCCTCGTCCGCTTGACCCGTCATCCGTACCGCGTGCCGGTAGAGTGCGTCCTGGTACCGAAGTACCAGCAACTCGAACGCTTCTCGGTTGCCGTCCAATACGGCCCGAACCACGGCGCTGTCACTTGTCCGTTCCGAAGGCGCCGTCACGCCGAACCCGCTCTCCTCTGAGCTAGAAACGAATTTTACCCGGCCTGGTCTCGGTCACCCTCGCCTGGGTGCCTCAGCCGCCATGACATATAGTAAAGGGCTCGCGCCGGGTTCGCTGCACCGACATCGCGGGACCCGGCGCTCGGCGCGTCAGGACGGCATGTCAGCTTCCGCCGCCGGGGGTACAGCCCACACTCTCGATCATGTAATCCGCACCCGCTGTTCCTCCGGCCTTCACTTCGACCGAGCTTGGGTCGACGCTCGCTGAGAAGCTCACCACCGAACCGTCATCGAAGTCGATGTCCGGCTCGTAATCGAGATCATAAAGGCCAGGAGCCAGAGGCCGAATTTTGAATTCGCCGTTCATCGATGTGTGGCCGGTCCAGATTTCCTGTTCAGCATCGATGGCCAGCGGCTTGAAGATCCGCAGCGACAGGTCGTTGTTTCCACAGCTCGCCGGCAACTCGATGCCTTCGGCCAACGTCACCGTTCCGGCTACCTCACCGATATGCGACATGCTGGAACAACGGATCATCGGATGCATCACCCAGCGCCCTGACTGACCTCGCTCGCGACCGAAGCTCTGGCTCACGTCGAAGTCGGTCAGCACTGCCGTCTCGCCCTCCTCCGACGCAACGATTCCGTCTCGGCACTTGACCTTAAGGCCGCTCCGGTCGCAGCCGGGGCAGTGTAGCACACCGTCCTCGCTGAGCGGATCGCCGCCTCGCTCTAAATTCAGACCCTCCAAGTCGGCGCCCGGAGTCACATAGGCCATGCCGCCCTCCGTCACGATCACAGCCTCTTCGATGACGAAACGCAGCTGTTTGTAGGTTCCCGAGGGGATGACTGCCCCATCGACTATCTCTTCCACGTCGTCGGACAGCGTCGTCAAGTCGATCCAGCCCGTCGGATCCTCTCGCAGCCATACGCGGCCGTTGCCCATATGACCATTACCGTTGGAATGGCGGTGCACCGCACCGAATGCATGGCCTTGCGAGTCGCCGTTCCCCTCCTCCTCGCTGCCGCCCATCGCGCCGCCCTGCAAGTAGATGCTGCCGATGTTGACCCACGCCTCGGCGACGTCCCCAGAAGCGTCGGTCAAGAAGAGTGAGAGCCGAGCGCTTCCGGCCGGCGACGTCGATGAATCGTCGCAGCCGGCCGCCACTAGGCCCAGCGTCAACACCGCGGCTGCCAACAAGCTGCCGTATCGAAAACCGTTCGACCTCATCGCATTCCTCCCGAGTTTGGCGGGGTGGCGCCGACCCCCCGGGGTCGACGCCCATCCGATCTCTGCTAGGCTGACTACTCTGATGACGATCGACCGGCGGTAAAGGTCACAACACCACTGGCTTTGGTCGCCCCTGCGAATAAGGCGAGCCGGCAACGGGTATGTTAGGTTGGGAGGGCAGGGCCGGTACGGCTCCGAACGCACTCAGCCACGGTGCGATCTGGCGGTCGCAAGAACCGCTGAAAGGCAGCGATGTTCAAGACCTGCATCTACTGTAACCGTAACCTCGGCGGCAACGAGGCCGTCGAGAACTTCCCTGTCGGCCGCCGGCTCGCCTTCGACGGTGAGCGTGGACGGCTCTGGGTGATCTGCGACGCCTGCCGGCGCTGGAACCTCTCGCCGCTCGATGAACGCTGGGAGGCCATCGAGGAATGCGAGCGGGCCTTCTACGATACGCCTCGTAGCTTCTCCACCGATAACATCGGGTTGGCTCACCTTCCCCAGGGCATGGAGCTCGTTCGCATCGGCAAGCCGAGGCGACACGAGTTCGCCGCCTGGCGCTACGGACGTGAGTTCATCAAGCGCCGCATTCGCAGCATGATCATCACCGGAACCCAGGTCGCCGTCTCCGTGGGCGCTGCGGTCTTGGGCGCCGACATCTGGTGGCTCTTCCTCGCCGGCAAAGGAAACCGCGTCGTGGCCCGTGCGCGCGACGAAGAGGGGAGCCGGCTCTACGTTACCCGCAAAGACATGAAGGCGGTTGAGCTCATACAGAGCGATGCGCGCGACGGCTGGTCCCTGAAGGTCCCTCACCACCCGAGCCAGAAAGTCGGACTCGTCAGCGCGCGCGGAAAAGGGAAGAAGGGTGTCGCCTACTTGGACGGGCCGACGGCGATACGCGCCGCGGGCCGCATCTTGCCCAAAGTCAACGAATGGGGCGGCACCAATTCGCAGGTGAAAATCGCCGTTGAGATGATCGAGGAAGCCCGGGCGCCCGAGCGCCTCTTCGCCCGGGCGGCGGAGCAGGAGGGTGGGGTCAGAAAGGTGCTCGGGTTCGACAAAGACAACAGTACCCTGTCGAGCATGAACGCGAACACGAGGCTGGCCCTCGAGATGGCGGCACACGAGGAGAGCGAGCGCCGGGCCCTCGAAGGTGAGCTCGCGCTGCTCGAGGAGGCGTGGCGCGAGGCCGAGGAGGTCGCTTCGATCGCCGACCGACTCCTCATTCCTGACCATATCGAAGACTGGATTCGCAAATACAAACGAAAGCTCGCTTCCCACGGCTGAGAAAGACACGGCGACGAGGTGAATCCCGAAGCGATCGTCATCCGCCCCCTCGAAACTCAGGCCGATTTCCAGCAATGCGTTGCACTGCAACGTGAGATCTGGGGCGATGACTTCGGAGAGGCGGCCCCGCCTTCGATCCTGCTGGCGACTCGGCAGGTCGGGGGCGTCGCGGCTGGCGCCTTCGATGAACACGATCGCATGGTCGGCTTTGTCTTCGGCATCAACGGGCTGCGCGATGGCCAGCTCGCCCACTGGTCCGACATGCTCGGCGTCAAAGAGGACGTCCGGGGAGCGGGGCTGGGGCGACGCCTCAAGGCTCACCAGCGCGATCACCTGCTGGCCCTCGGAATCGAGCGCTGCTACTGGAGCTACGATCCGCTCGAGGCGCGAAACGCGTACCTGAACATCCAGCGTCTCGGTGCACAGCCGCTGGAGTATGTGCTCGATATGTACGGCGATGCATCGCCTAGCCCTCTGCTGGCCGGACTCAGCACCGATCGTTTCATCGTCGAGTGGCGGCTCAAAGCACCACGCGTCGAAGCGGCGTTGGCCGGGGTGCCGGCAGTAGAAAGCAGCAACGCGGCCGCGGCCCCGATCGTCAACACGGAACCGCAGCGAGGGGAGCCGAGGGCAGGGGAGCTCGATCTGCCCGACGCGCCCGCCGTGAGAGTCGAGGTGCCCTTCGACATTCAACGGGTCAAGCTCCAGTCCGCTGAGCTCGCCCGGGCCTGGCGCCGCAGCACCCGGCAAGCCTTTGCCCATTACCTCGGACTCGCCTATCAGGTCACCGGGTTTCGCCGTGACCTCGAGACCGATCGGTGCTTCTACGTTTTGGATCAGCACGTGAATGATGGCTGAGTCAATTTGCGTGGCCCGGATCGCGCTGCGAGAGATTCGTCTCCCGCTGCGTGAAACCTTCCGCATCTCTTCCGGTGCTTCGTCGGTGCGGCGAGTGGTGCTGCTCGAGCTGACGGAGCGCGATGGCTCGAGCGCCTGGTCCGAGTGTACGGCGGCTGAGCAGCCTAACTACTCGCCGGAGACGCCGGATACCGCCTGGCTGGCTGTCAGCGAGTGGTTGGCGCCGCGGGTGCTTGGTCGTGAATTCGGCGGACCCCAAGAGCTTCATGCCCAGCTGCGACGCCAGATCCGGGGCCACCACATGGCGATCGCTGCGGTGGAGATGGGGTGTTGGGCGCTGACCGCCGAACGCGAGGGGTGCAGCCTGGCAAGTCTGCTCGGCGGCACCCGCGAGAAGGTCGCCACCGGCATCTCGATCGGCATTCAGCCCGATCCTGAAGCTCTCGTCGAGAAGAGCCTGGCGGCCATCGCCGAAGGGTATCGGAAACTCAAATGCAAGATCGAGCCCGAGGCCGACATCGGGTACATCGCGGCCGTTCGTGAGGTGTTGGGGCCCGAAGCGCCGCTGATGGCGGATGCGAACTGCGCCTACACGCTCGCCGACATCGAGCACCTGGCACGGTTGGACGACTACGGCCTGATGATGATCGAGCAGCCGCTGGCGTCCGATGATCTGCTGAGGCACGCGGAGCTGCAGAGACGTCTGCGCACGCCGATCTGTCTGGACGAATCGATCACCGGCCCTGAGAAGGCGGAAGACATGCTCGCCCTTGGCAGTGGCAAGATCATCAACATCAAGGCCGGTCGAGTGGGCGGCCTGAGCCAGGCCCTGGCGATCCACGACCTCTGTGCATCGCGCCACGTGCCGGTCTGGTGTGGCGGTATGCTCGAGACCGGCGTCGGTCGGGCTTATAACGTAGCCCTCGCCTCGCTGCCCAATTTCACCATCCCAGGCGATCTGAGCCCCAGTGCCAGGTACTGGGACCGAGACATCGTCACTCCCGAATGGAACATGGATGCGACCGGGCTCGTCGAAGTGCCTTACGGTCGGATTGGCTTGGGTGTCAGCGTCGATGTCGATCGAGTGGATGATCTGACGGTTCGCAAACGTCTGTTGACACCAGCGGTCTAATGCGCTGGTCTCTACCCGCCGCCCGAGCCTTCCGGCGCGTCGGAGCTACCCATCCCGATCGTCGCTAACCAGCGGCCGTCAGCCTGTTTCTTGAAGATCCAAAGGAACTTGCCGTCGATCCGTTCGGGTTCCGAATCGCCCATCGCCATCAGCTCGGAGTACGTGCCTCGGACGTAGGCCAAGTCGCCCCGTCCGTCGATCTCCAGGTACTTCACGGAAAGATCCGAGATCTTGAAGTCCATCCCACTCACCCAGTCGATCCAGGCGGACTTGCCCTCGACTGCAGGCATTCCTGACGGCAAACCCACGAAATCATCGGCCAAGAAATTGCCGACGGTCGCCCAATCACCGGCGACCTCCGCCTGCACGACACCGTCGATGTTGGCCTCGAGTGCGGCAACGTCTTCGTCCGCTAGCATGCCGACGTCCTGAGCCGGCGGCTGGCAGGCCAGGATGGCGAACGCCAGCGCGACTGCCATCAACATGATCCTCCTGCAACTCATGGTTCCCTCCTTCGCAAAGGCTGGGCGCGACGCCTGAACCGCGCGTTCGTTACTCAACGCCAATCGGCCCTTCATTTCGCGGTCACCTCGTCGAACTGCTTGCCCTCGGCGCGGTGCCGATGGCGTGCTGGAAGCTCGCGATGGTGAGGAAGAAGCGACCCCGATCGACAGGACCTGACGAAGCGTAACTCCTCCTCGTCGATGATATGTTCGGGTTTGACAGTGTTGGGCTGCGGCGCCTACAAACATCCTATTGGGCCTCGGTGCGTGCCGCAACTGAACGATCTGCCCGCCAGGCCAAGGCCGTTCCTTTCCTTGACCCGATGCAACCTCCCTGACTAGCTTGATGGGTCAAGCCGGCGGTGCTGGACCCGGTCGCCGGACAGTGATGCCGTTGGGATCGACGCGAGAGCTCCCCCCGCCCTCACCGAACTATGGCCGTGAATACATCAAGAGCTTTGCTGAGCGTCTTCGGGTTGGTCGGGATCGTCTTCTGTGCCGCCTGCTCTCTGATCGTACCGCCGAAGGAAGAAGAGCCGCCGCCCGTCGTCGAGGAACCGGTAGCGCCCGAGGCGAAGTACAGCGACGAACAGTACGAGGAGCTTCTGGCCGACTACCGGGCAATGGGCGACCAGGCCGCCAGGGCGGAGCTTCTGCTGCTGGAGCGCGACGCGCAGATCATGGAGCTTCAGCAGCGCGCGATGGCGCAGCAGCGCATTATCGATGAGACGATCGCCGAGGTGGTGCGAACGAAGGCGAAGCTGAGGAGTGTCGAGAGCAAGGCCGAAGCCGCATCACAGATCGCCGAGGCCGAGATCGCACTCAACGCCCTGGGCGAGATGTCGGATGCCGAAAGCAGCGAGGACTACGGCAACGCCGCCGAGCTCATGGAGATGGCAGCCGACGCTTTCGATGATCAGAACTACGGTGGAGCGATCTACCTAACTAGTCAGGCCAAGACCCTTATCAGTCTCGCTCAGCTCCGCTACGGAGAGGGCGAGCCCGTTCAGGTCGAGGCCGGCGAAACAGCTTTCGGCTTGCCGGTGCCTCTGCAGGTCGTACGGCGCAGCAATCTTCGCGACGGGCCGGGCACGGGGTTCGCCGTGCTGGCGACGTTGACGCCGGGCACTGAAGTGACCGGCTACTCCTACAAAGGTAAGTGGGTTCGTGTGAGACTCGAGGATGGTACCGAAGGCTGGATTTACCTGACCCTCATCGGTCGCCGCTGACTCAGCCGGTCGCCTTCTGCTGCGTTTTTCTCCCTCTGGCGATCATCACGCGATTCCGTCCCGCCAGCTTGGCTTTGTACATGGCCCTGTCCGCCTGATTAATGAGCTCGTCGGGGTCGTCGCCGTTCTCCGGAAAGGCCGCCACTCCCACGCACACCGTTATACCGTGCAACATGTTGATAGCGCCAATCTTCTTCTCCTCTAGACGCTTCCGTAGGCGCTCAGCCAGTTGGCCGGCACCCTCCGGCCCCGTCTC
Organism: Gemmatimonadota bacterium; assembly: GCA_039588155.1. Taxonomy (GTDB): domain Bacteria; phylum Gemmatimonadota; class Gemmatimonadetes; order Palauibacterales; family KS3-K002; genus JBDHGH01. Next base: position 7,083 of record JBDHAI010000026.1, read on the forward strand.
CGGTAGCAGCAGCAGGAACTCCTCGCCGCCGTAGCGCGCGGCATAGTCTTCGGTGCGCAACGATTCCTTCAAGAAGGCGCCCAAGTCTTTCAGCACGACATCGCCGGCCAGGTGTCCGTGCAAGTCGTTGTAGTTCTTGAACTGGTCGATATCGACCATCAGGATCGAGAACCGCTTGTCGTATCGCACCGCCCGCGCAACCTCCTGGGCCAACGTCTCCATCATGTGCCGGCGGTTGTTAAGGCCCGTCAACCCATCGGTGATCGCGAGATTATGCAGCTCCTTGTTCTTCTCCCGTAGCTCCTTGTTCGTGGTGTCCAGCTCACCCAACGTCAACCTCAATCGCTTCGCCATGTTGTTGAACGCCTCGGTCATCGTGCCGAGTTCGCCCGCGAAGAATACAGGGAGCCGCACCTGCAGGTCGCCCGAGGCGATCTTTGCCGCTCCCGCCGTGAGCCGGTCCAATGGGTTCACGATGGTCAGGCCGAGCAGGTAGGCGGCCGCGCCGATGATAATCAGGATAGCCGAAATCACCGATAGCGTCGTGTTACGTAGCTCGGCGATCTGGGCGTAGGCTTCTTCTCGATCCTTGTGCGCCACGACTCCCCAGCCGAGACGCTCGATCGGCTCCAGCGTCCCGACCACTTCGCGACCCCGGAAGCTCTCGAAAGCCAGCGTCACCCGGGAGTTGGCGAATAGATCCTTGGCCGTCATCGGCGCCAGCGTCGAAGTCATGAACGCGGCGCTCATTTGCTGTGAGCTGGTGAGCACGAGCGCTTCCTTGGTGATGACATACAGCTCGTTCTCGCTGCCAGGGGCGTAATCTCGTAGTATTTCGCCGACGCTGCCAAAGTCGACCTTCGCCACCAGCACGCCCAACCTGGCGTTCTGAACATCGCGGACCGGCTGAGCAATCGGGATTACCGCCGCGCTCAGCGTGCCGTCCCAATAAAGGTCACCGACGATCGGGTCGCCAGCTTCAACGTGCTCGATCCATTGCTGCGGTACTCGCTCACGGGCAATCTGACGTTTGCTGCTCGCGACCACCCGGCCGTGCAGATCGATCACCATCAGCTCCGCGTAGTCCGCGAACTTCTCCTCCACCGACGCCAGATACGCCTCCAGCCGTTCCAGCGACTCGTCGGCGTTGTTCAGGCTCACGGGTCCGTAGATGTACGCCAGGTTCTCCGATACCTCGTACGAACTCGCGAAGACCCGCACCTCGTACTCCCTGTCCTTGCACCAGTAGTCGAGCGCCTGGGAAGCGTGGGCGGTGAGGTTCACCAACTCCTGCGTGATCTTTTCTTGCAGAACGCGACGGTTATTGCGATAGGACAGCCAACCCATGAAGAAAGACGGGATGAGCGTCGCCAGCAGAGCAAAGACTATGATCTTGCTCCTGATCCGGCTCAACCGCGCCAGCTTGAGGATTCTGGTCGTCCGTCGTTCAAGAGAAGCCAAATTCGGTACTCCAAATCGACATCGCGTCGGAAAGACAAGCACCAAGGCGGGGAAGGATAGTGCTCGGGCCAGGCATCGTGCCCGCTGCGGCCTCTTGACTAGGCAAAATAGAGGCCACTAGAGCGCCTGCCCTAAGTTACAAAGAGACTCGCACTTAGGTATGAACCCCGGTCCTTGGCCGACCGGCCGGTCAGCGCGGTCGGTAAAACATGACCTTGCGCCGGTCAAGTTGACCGATTGAAGGGAGCGCTTGCCGGCGACGACTACCCGCGCGATACCGCTCCCAGACTTGTCTTCTCGGCCATCCCAGGGTAACTTGTTGCTACCTCTCTCCTACTCTTTTCTGTCCTTTTTCGTTGTCCCCGCCCGCGGTCCAACTTCGCTGTGTGATTAGAAGGGTCTTTACATGTCTAAGGATCTGCATCGGTCCTGCCGGCAGCATCGCCTTGAAACTGTCTGCTGCGGTTTCGCCATTCTGTTCGCCGCAGGTTGTGCGGCCGAAAACGCCACGGCGCCCGAAGAATTCGAGCGCTACAGCAGCTCGGCACGCGGTTACTTCACGCTCTATTGCAGCGAGGTCTCGGCCATCCAGTTCGACGGGATCGACGACTACATCGACGCGAGTGCCGATCCCATCGGCACGCCGGAAAATTTGACGGTCGAAGCTTGGGTGAGGATCGATGAGTCTGGAAAACCGCACGTGCTCGTGACCGACGCTTCGGATGACTTCAACGACGGATTCACATTGGTCGTCGACACCGAGAACCGCGTAAAATTCATCGTGGCCGCGAGTGCCAGCTCCAGGGGAGAAGCCGTGGCGGCCACAGCCTTGGACCTCGACCGTTGGTATCACGTGGCCGGCGTGTACGACGGTACCGATCAAACCATCAAGGTCGTCATCGACGGCGCCGAGGACGCCTCCAGCGATTACCAGGGCGGTATCACCTTCGCCGACACTCGCGACCTCCTCTTCGGGTCACAAGTCAAGAGCTACGGCCGCGATGCTCGCTACCTGCAGGGCGCTGTTGCCGATGTGCGTATCTGGTCCCGTGCTAGGAGCGCCGGCGAGATCGCCGCCGACATGGATGGGCAGCCCGACGCTGCCGACGAGGACCTCGTCGGCTACTGGCCCATGCAAGAGGGCGAGGGTTCGACGACGGCCGACGTGAGTGGCGCCGACAACACGGGTAGCCTCGAGGGTGAGCCGGCCTGGATCGAGGCTCGCTTCGGCGAGTGCGACGGCGAAATGAGCATCGATGTGAAGCCGGGCGGCGATCCCGATGCCCCGAAGCCCGTCAACCTCAACCCGGGCAATGTACCCGTCGCGATACTGTCAGCGCCGGAGTTTGACGTCACCACGATGCTGGATGTCACCACGCTGACGTTTGGCCACACAGGCGAAGAATCGTCCATGCACCGGCGTGGTAACGGCGAACCGAATTGTGCGCCCCAGGACGTGAACGAGGATGGGTTACCCGACTTGGTCTGTCATTTCATAACCAGTCGAACCGGCCTGCAACCCGGCCACAGCGAAGTCATCCTCAATGGATACACCGTCGCCGACGCTTTCCGAGCGGCCGATATGCCGGTGAGTGCGAGCGACGCCGTCACGGTCAAGCGGAGCGGCTCCGGAAACCCGGACTGATCCAGCTCGAACCTCTTAAAACATACCCGGGGCTCGTCGGCTTTTGGCCGGCGAGCCCCTTCGGCTGTCCTGAAGCGGCCTCAAGAGGTGGAGCAACGGCTCTAGGCGTTCAGCGAATCTGGTCCAGCGCTCTCTCTCCGCCCCAACGCTCCACAATCCGATCGTCGTACTCGTCGGCCGTCCGCGCCACCGCGATCACCGACGACTCGAGTTCTGCCTGGTCGCACGTCGAACCCACTATGGAGTAATCGAAGATGATATCGCCGTCTTCGTCGATCCCGAAGCCACCAAATCGCATCCCCGCGTTCTCCGTCAGCAGGTAGTGCATCAGCTCCGCCGTTAGCCTGGCTCCCGTCACCACGTAGGCGCGCGTCGTGATGATCGCGTCGTTCGATCCCCAGGGGAATACGCCGACCTGCGCGAACGCGGACCCGTGCATTACGCCCAGGACAGGACGATCCGGCTTCCGCAGGACCGAGCCGCCGAAAAGCTCCTTGACCCATGGCGCGATCTTCTCAAAGCATTCTCTCTGAGATTCTGTCTCGAATTCCATGCCCGATGTCCCTCCGCTGTTCTCACGCTGGCGGGTCGCGCGTTGCGGCCGCACGGACCCGGTAAGATGGGGGGCGCCGACGCCGCGATCAACGCATCATCCGACGTGCCCCGTCCATGCCCTCAGGCAACCCGGCGCCGGCCTCCGCGTCCAGAACCCGTGGGCCGCCGGCCTTTGCGGGAGAGGCCCGCCAAGAACAGCTGAAACCGCCGCAGCGCACGGCGCGTAGGGCCCCTGTAAGGCCGTCGGAACCTGAGCGGCGGTGTCGACGTTCCGCCGGTAGCCCAGCGGCCCCGAGCCGTTGAGCCCGCGCACTTGTCAAAAGATTGTCAAGGTTTTATATTAGACGTTATGTGGACAGGCGGAGTGCCTGCCCATTTTTCTATTCCCTTGGTCGCAAAGGGCTTACCCGATGTTAAAGAGAAAGTCTGTCCTCAAGATCACCGCCGTGCCGGCGATTCTGGTCGCGGGATTTCTGGTCATGCAAGGCCTCGGCTCCAGCCAGAAGGAGACGCGCAAGCGGGACGTGAAACCGGAGGCGCGGGCGGTGGAGACCCAGCAGCTGGCTTTCTCCGATCTGGTGCTGAGGGTCGAAGGGGATGGCCTGGTGGAATCCGAGCAGGTGTTGGAGATCGTCTCGGAAGCGAACGGTCAGGTGCTGTTCGCGAAGCACAACTTGAAAGACGGCACCTACGTTCGTGAGGGCGAGCTGGTTGTGAAGATCGACGCTCGGGATGTCGAGAACGACCTATACGGAATGCGTTCGGATTTCCTGAACGCGGTCGCCGCCGTCCTTCCCGAGCTGCGCCTGGACGACGCCCGCATCTACAAGCGCTGGTTCGATTACTTCAACGCCATTGACATCAACAAGCCGATCCCCGAGCTGCCTACGATCACGAATGCGCAAGAGAAGATCAAGGTCAGCACGAAGAACATCATTGGTAAGTACTATGAAGTGAAGAACCAGGAGATCCTGCTAGCGAAGCACACGATCCGTGCCCCGTTTTCCGGTTATGTGACGTCCAGTGGTGTTATAGAAAACAGCTTCGTTTCCACGGGTCAGTCGCTGTTCACTCTGACGGACCCGAAGAATCTCGTAGTCAGCGTTCCGCTGCGCATTGATGAGAGCAAGAACATCGAATTTGCGACCGGACCGGCCGTGACGATCTACGTGGACGAGGACGGTGGCGATAGGAAAGAAGGCCGCATTCTCCGCAAAGAGACGATCGTCGAGCGCAACTCGCAGACGTTGCAGGTCTATGTGTCGTTCAGTAACCAGGACCTCAATCCCTACTTCCTGCCGGGCGGCTACGTCAGTGTGAGCATCGAGGGCAAAACGCTGGAGGACGTGGCTCTCGTGCCACGGAACCTACTGGACAACGATGGCTTCGTTTACACTCTCGAAGGCGGCACGCTCGGCCGGCAGCAGCTCGAGGTGCTGGCCTATCAGGGAGACCAGGCGATCGTGCGTAACTCGTTGGCCGGTGAGACCGTCGTCGTGACGACGATTCTGCAAAAACCGCTGGTCGGGATGGAGATCCGCTCCATCAACATGCCAGAGCTCAACCCGGAGCCGGAGTTGGCGGCCGACGAGGTCGAGCCCTCTGAGGAGGAGATGACCAGCGCCAGCGCCGACCAGGTGGCGGCCGGCGGCTGATCGAGATTCGCAGACGGGAACTCCCGTGCCGACCCGCGCAAGAGAACACGATTACTCATAGAGTGGAACCGCGATGAAGAACGTCATCGATTACTTCATAAAACACTCCGTCGTCACGAACTGGATCATGCTGGCCACGATGCTGGCCGGAGTCTTCGCCCTCTTCAACATGGAGCGTCGGCTCAACCCGAAGCTCGAGATCGAGGAGGTCGAGGTCGAGGTCCCCTATCCGGGCGCCTCGGCGGTCGAGGTCGAAGAGGGGATAACGACGAAGATCGAGGAGGCGCTGCGAGGCATCGAGGGTTTGGGCAAGATCTCCTCGATCTCGTCCGATGGCTTCGCCTCGATCAACGTGGAAGTCGACCCGGGCTACGACATGAACAAGGCGCTCCAGAATATTCGGAACGCCGTAAACTCCGTTAGCTCCTATCCCACTGGGGCTGAAAAGCCAGTGGTCTACCAGGAGACGATGTGGAATCGGGCCGTAATGCTGAGCATCTACGGACCCGAAGACATGTACGCCCTCAAGCAGATCATCGAAGAATTTCGCGACGACCTTCTGGCCACAGGCAAAGTCTCGGAAGTCCGTTGGTGGGGCCTGCCTCCGCGCGAGATCAGCATAGAGGTCTCGCCGGAGAATTTGCGTCGCTACAAGCTGACCGTCGGCGATATTGCCAATGCCGTGCGAGCCTCGAACCTCAACATCTCTTCGGGCTCGGTGCTGACCGACCAAGAGGAGATTCTCATCCGCTCGTACAACCGTAAGTACGATGCGAAGGAGTTTGAGAGCATCGAGGTCGTCTCGTCCATCGACGGCACGAGGATTCGCCTCGTCGACATCGCGACTGTCGAGGAGCAGTGGCCGGAGAACATGTTCAACTCCGAGCATAACGGCCGGGCCTCGGTGGGCGTCAACGTGATGTACAGCAACAACGAGGACGTCATCGAAATCAGCGGCATCGTCGATGACCTCGCCGCGCAATACGAAGCCAAGTACCCGGGACTCGTCGAGATCAACACCTTCATCAGGGACACCGACGAGCTCGAGGAACGCCTGTCCTTGATGACGACGAATGGTCTGATCGGCCTCATTCTCGTACTTGGACTGCTCGGCGTCTTCCTCAACGTGCGCCTCTCCTTCTGGGTGGCGCTCGGCATTCCATTTTCGCTGCTCGGGATGTTCTTCGTCCTCTGGTTGCTCGACATCACCATCAACGAGATGAGCCTCTTTGGCATCATCATGGTGATCGGTATCCTGGTGGACGACGGGATCATCATCGGCGAGAGCATTTACTCGCAGTTCGAAAGGTATGGTAAAGCTCCGGTCCAGGCCGCCATCGACGGCACGCTCGACGTCATTAAGCCGGTGACGATATCCATTATCACAACGATGGTCGCGTTTGTTCCGTACTTCTACTTTTACGGGATGCTCGGAAAGTACGTATGGCAGGTCGCCGCGGTCATCATCATCGCGCTGGCCTTCTCGCTCATCGAGGCCTTTGTCATCCTGCCAGCTCATTTGGCGCACTCCCGTGCACTGCAACAGCGGCCCAAGTCGCGCAACTTCCTCGCGCGAGTGCGTGAGAAGATCAACGGCGGCCTGGAGTTCTGGTTAGATAAAGTATACAGCCCGACACTGCGGTTCTGTCTCGCGAATCGCTGGGCGGTGACGGCAACGATGATCGCCGTGATCATGGTCATTGCCGGCATGTTCCAGGGCCAGCATGTTCGCGCGCAGTTCTTCCCGCAGATCGAGCCTCCGTACGCCCGAGTCCAAATCGAGGTACCGGCGGGGATGACGGCCGAAGTGGCCGACCGTATTCGCGACGACGTCATCGCCAGGTCGTTGGCCTTCGCTGACGAGTGGGACCACCCTAAGAAGGGGGAGGAGAACCCCATTCAGAAATACACCTCCTGGATGGGCGGTAGCACGATCAGCGTGTTCTTCGTGCTACCCTCGTCGGCTGTGCGGCAGTACGACGTGGCTGAGTTTTCCGATGCCTTGGCGGAGTACATCGGCACGGTACCCGAGGCCGAGAACGTCATCGTCGGCGGTTTCTCCTTTGGTGGCACACCGATCTCCGTCGTCGGCGGTTTCTCCTTTGGTGGCACACCGATCTCCGTCCGCTTCCAGAGTAGCGATTACGAGCAGCTCATGATCGCTAAGGATCTTCTCAAGGAAGAGCTGCGGGGAATCGCCGGAGTCAAGGACATCCGCGACGACACACCGCTCGGCAACAACGAATTCATGGTGACCCTGAAACCGAAGGGACAGGCTCTTGGCTTCACGGTCCGCGACCTGACGTCACAGCTCCGTGCCGGCTTCTACGGCGACGAAGTCATGCGGCTACAAAAGGGACGCGACGAGGTCAAGGTCTGGGTACGCTTCCCCAAGGAAGACCGAGTGTCCGTCGCGCAGATTGAGAACCTGAAGGTGCGGACGCCGACCGGCGAATATGTGGCCTTCAAGGAGGTAGCCGATTACCGGATCGAGCGCAGCGTGCGTCGGATTCGGCACGACGACGGCCGCCGCGCTATGACCGTCTTCGCCAATCTCGATTTCTCCCAAAACGATCTTGGAGTCGTGCTCGCCGAGGTCAACGGCGAGGTGGTGCCCCGAGTGCTGTCGCAGGTCGATGGCGTACAGCGTACTGTAGGCAGCGGTCAGCAGGAAGAGGTTCAGAAAATGGTCGGTTCGATGACCTTCACCATGACTCTGGCATTAGTGGTGATGTTCACGATTCTGATTTTCCTGCTCAAGTCCGCCATCCAAACGCTCCTGGTGATGGGGCTGATCCCACTCGGCGTGATCGGCGCGGTGATCGGCCATTTCATAGTCGGTATACCCGTGTCGATCCTCTCGTTCTTGGGTATCGTGGCGCTGGCCGGGATCATCATCAACGATTCGGTCGTGCTCGTCGACAGATATAACAAGCTGGTCGCAAGCGGTAAGGAGATCGGTGAGGCGCTTTACGAAGCGGGCATGACCCGATTCCGGCCCATCATGTTGACTACCATCACTACCGCCGGCGGCCTGGCTCCGATCATCTTGCTCAAGAGCGAGCAGGGGCAGTTCCTGCGGCCGATGGCGGTATCCGTCGCCTTCGGCCTCATCTTCGGCACGTTACTGACGCTGCTCCTCCTGCCGTCGGCGATATATGTGGCGAGCGATTTGAAGAAGCTGGTCTTTCGGAGGAAGACGCGCATGGAATTGGAGCCAGCGTACTCGGGCGACTGAGCTGGCGGGTTGAGCGGAGCTGTAGCGGACGGTAAGAAGTAGGAAGTGAAAAGTGAAAAGTAAAGGGTGAAGAGTGCCTTTGGCCTGGCTCTTCACCTTTTTCTTCTTACGCTTCACTTGTCTTCAGTCTCTCCTGGAATTGCTTGCGAAACTTCGCCACCTTCGGCGCGATCACAACGCTACAGTAACCTTGACCCGGATTGCGCTTGAAATAGTCGTGGTGGTATTCCTCGGCGGGATAGAAAGTGTCAAGCTCGGTGACCTCGGTGACGATGGGATCGTCCCAGACGGACAGGTCTTCCATATCGGCGATCACTTCCTTCGCGATCTCCAGTTGTTCCGGTGTATGATAGAAGATCGCCGAGCGGTACTGCGTACCGACGTCGTGGCCCTGACGGTTGAGCGTCGTCGGATCGTGGATCGTGAAGAAGATCTGCAGTAGCTCGCGGTACGAGAGAACATCTGCATCGAACACGACCTGTACGACCTCTGCGTGCCCCGTCGTACCGGTGCAAACCTGCTCGTAAGTTGGATTCGGCCTTCGTCCTCCGGCGTAGCCCGACTCCACGCTTTCTACGCCGCGCAGCTCGTCGAACACCGCTTCCAAACACCAAAAACACCCACCTGCCAGAGTCGCTTTGCTTTTCACTCTACACCACCTCACCACGGCCTCGCTTGAGCCTCGCCCCCACGAGCACACCGACCGCGCCCAGCAGCGGGTTGAGCAACACGATCCAGGCGGGTTGCTTGGCGTTTTGCATCGCCTCGGTGTTGCCGACGTCACCGGTGCGAGCCTGAGGCGCGGCGCTCTTCGTCAGCGCCGGTACCGCCATGGCCAGGCCGAGGAGGACCACGACCAAGGCGAGCACGTTGGGAGGCGTGGCGCTCTTGGCAACCGCAGCGCAGACGAAGCCGCCGGCGACGGCCGCGATAAGACCCAGCACGATACTCGTCGCGAGCCAGAGCCCGGAGACGTCATACGAGTCGGGCTGGAAGGCGCCCTCCGTTCCCATCAGCAGATAGGCGATCGTGAATCCCACGAAGACTAAGGCGG